>DRHN01000334.1 GCA_011049595.1 Spirochaetota bacterium
AGACCTCCCGTCAACCTCGACCACTATGACACGTGTCATGTTGGTGTACTCCTGCTGCTCCATGTTGAACCTTTCGCGCAGGTCGATGATGGGGATGATGTCGCCCCTGAGGTTTATGACACCTTTTACGAAAACAGGGGCTTTCGGGAGGCGTGTAATTTCTCTGAGTCTTATGACCTCCTTTACTGTCTGGATATCGACCCCGTAGTTTTCATCGCCCATGGCGAAGCTGATCAACTGGTCGAGTTCATCATCTGCTGCTTTTGTTTGTGTTTGTTCATTCAATTGCTTTCACCTCCTTTAAATGGTTTTTACCGGTACAAAAATGAATCAGCTGATCTTCTATTTAAGTTATAAGCCATCTTTTCGTGCGGCTTCCATAGGGGAATACCTGATTTTTTGCTTCGTAATCCCTGATTTCCATGCAAGAGAAATCGGACCGGACGATATTGAAAGGGTTGGATATACAGGAAAGCCTGAACCTTTTACTACATTAAACAATCAAGGAGGAAGCTATTCACTCAGTACTAATTATTAAACAGGCAGATACGAATGTTAAAGAATAGTATTCAGGGGATTGTTATGGATAATGGGATCAAACTATTTTGGTTCCCACGTAACAGTCTCAGCTTTATAACAATGTTATGGATGATGTAGAAGCAAATTATATAATTGATGCTATAGATTTTATAGGCAAGCATGGATACCTTTTTCTTCCTCTATACAACTTTGATGTGAAATCAGGAATTCGGAGTCATAAAGCGGATAAAGGAATAATTGGAATATTTTCTCTTCGTGCTGCTCTGGATGATTGCAAAAATGAATCTTTGTCGTTGAGCTAGGTCACGGGAAGGTCCACGGGTTGGATAAAATTTTTAAGTATTAAAGATACAGATACTGCATCGGCCATTTCACGGACAGTTCAGGATTAAAAAAAAAATAATTATCTAAATTATCAATATTCCTACGTGGGTCATTGATCCTGGAATATTTGGTGAATAAATGGGTATTTATCTTATTTCCATTGACGAGAATTAAATATTAGCCTATCTTTTGTTCAGGAAAAGCTTGTCTGTTACCATGTACCGACAATAAGTAGTGGAGAGATGGCTGAGCGGTCGAAAGCGGCGGTCTTGAAAACCGTTGTCCTATAAGGGACCGGGGGTTCGAATCCCTCTCTCTCCGATGGTGGATTTTCTTTGGCAGGATCTTAGTTTTTAGTAAATTGTGATAATGGTGAAAAGGAGAGGTGCGAGAGCGGCTGAATCGGGCTCCCTGCTAAGGAGTTGTGCTCTTACGGGTACCGTGGGTTCGAATCCCACCCTCTCCGAAATAGTTGTGTGACAATTTTTTGTATTTTTGGTGCCCATAGCTCAGTGGATAGAGCATTGGATTGCGGATCCAAGGGTCGGAGGTTCAAATCCTCTTGGGCACGAAAATATCGAGCAAAGGTTTGACCCTGATGTGTAATGGAGAGGTGCGAGAGTGGTTGAATCGGGCGGTCTCGAAAACCGTTGTTCCTTTTTGGAACCGTGGGTTCGAATCCCACCCTCTCCGTACGAATAATTTTACCTTCCAAAAGATGCTTCTGGAAGACCTCATGGTCCGTTGGCGAAAAGGAGCAGGCTGATAAAGCCCACATACATCATCAGCGGTAAATGATTTCAATTTAATGCTTCATTTATTTTTGAATACAGACAAATAATTATATGAATTTTTTACTAACTTTATTAAACTATAATTAGTTCTTGTTGAACAATTCGTGTTTATAATAATATAAGTAACTTTAAAGTTACTAGCTTATTGAGTATAAAGAGTTAAATAGAACTAATTAGTCGCGGTGAGACGGCTCAATAAAGTGATTTGGTGATGAAGCACCAAGAACTAATTAGTTCTTGGTGCTTCTCCGGGCTTGTCTGGCTTAATATATTTTTGAAACAAATTAAGCATTCTTAAAATTATTAGATAATTGAATCAGGAACCGCTTGCCGGTTATCAGGAACCGCTTGCCGGTTATCAGGAACCGCTTGCCGGTTATCAGAATTTACAAAAGGTGATGCATGGGAAGGGCAATAATAGTAGCCAATCAGAAAGGGGGAGTGGGCAAGACAACAACCGTGGTCAACATGTCTGCTTACATGGCAGATGCTGGAAACAAAATACTCGTGATCGATCTTGATTCTCAGGGAAACAGCTGTTCGGGGTTGGGTGTAACAAAGAGCGATGACGCAAAGGGCCTTTATGAGGTACTTCTCGGTATGGTTGATGTAAAGGAGATAATAATTCCTACGGACATTAAAAATCTCTATGTCATTCCATCAAACATAAATCTTTCAGGTGCGCAGGTTGAAATGGTGGAGATGGAGAACCGGGAATACAAGCTAAAATCGATTGTTGACAAGGTAAGAAATGATTTTGATTATATCTTTATCGACTCACCTCCTTCACTTGGATTATTGACGATAAACGGCCTTGTTGCTTCTGATTCTGTTATCATCCCGATACAGTGTGAATATTACGCTCTGGAGGGCTTGAGTCAGCTGTTAAAGACCATTAATCTCGTGAAAGAGAGGCTGAACTCGAAACTCTACATAGAGGGCGTCGTGCTGACAATGTATGATACGAGAACGAATCTCTCAAAACAGGTTGTGGAAGAAGTTATTGCTTATTTTAAGAATAAAGTTTATAAATCGATCATACCAAGAAATGTCAAGCTGGCTGAGGCGCCGAGTTTTGGAAAACCGATCAATATTTACGACCCGAAAAGTGTCGGGGCTGTGAGTTATTACAATCTTTCAAAGGAATTGACGTAATATGTCCAAAAATGCGCTTGGGAAAGGATTAGATGCATTAATTTCCGATACTCTTGAACCGGGGGCCGTTCAGGAAAATGTTTTAAATATAAAAATTAAAGACATTGTACCTAATAGAGACCAGCCCAGGAAAAACTTCGATGAAAAAGGGATCCGCGAGCTGGCCCTATCGATAAAAGAAAATGGGCTTATTCAGCCTGTTGTTGTCAGAAAAAAAGAGGACAAGTATGAGTTGATCGTTGGAGAAAGGAGATATAAAGCAGTCAAAAAAGCCGGTCTAACTGAAATACCCGCGCTTGTAAAGGACTACTCGGAAAACAAGCTGATAGAACTCGCCTTAATAGAAAATATTCAAAGAGAAGACCTCAATGCCATTGAAGAGGCCCTGGCATTTAAAAATATTCTCGAGCGGGATATGATAACCCAGGAGGAGCTCTCAAAAAAGGTAGGTAAATCAAGAAGTTATATAGCAAATATGATCAGAATCCTTGATCTTCCAAAAACCATTCGGGATCATGTTTCACGTGGAACAATTTCAGTTGGGCAGGCAAAAGCGCTTCTATCACTCGAGAACAGTGGTGAGCAGGAGGAAATAGCAAAAAAGATCATAAATGAACCTGTAACAGTCAGAGAGTTGGAAGGAATTGTGAGAAAAAGGGGTGTTCCACGTGGAACAAAGAAAAAAGAACTGGATCCTTTTATAGATGATATTGAAGAGAAATTAAGGGATAAATTTTCCACAAAAGTAAAAATTGATTACAACGCGGGAAAAGGGCAGATAAAAATTGATTTTTATTCAAACGAAGAGCTTGAAAGGATTGTAGAGGAGATCTTTGAGTAAGAGTTATTTTTAAGCTGTTCAAAATTAAAGGGGCAGCCCATGACAGAAAAAGTCTTTTCAGCTGTTCCACCGTCCAGACCGGATTGTAGATAATTTTTGGAATTGCTTTGTTTTTCCTTGCATTTGCTGTATTCTTTGGATATGCAGCGTACTCGCTGAGGAATGTGAAATGTGAAATAAAGGACCAGGGGCTAAGGCTGCGGGGCGGCGAGCGATTTCAAATTGTGGGTACATAGCTGATCACGCCGTATTTTGAAGAGCCCTTTTAAAATCACTGAAAAACCTACCGCTTTTTATAGAAGATCTTATCTGCAACATGCCCTTGGCTCCCGATAGTGACCAGGCCATTCCCCCCTGTTTAAGCCTGCCTCCTATTACATTCTTACTTGCACTTTCAATTGTCCCGCTTCCAATAGGCAGCTTCATTTTCCAATATTTGTCATATCGTATTCTATCTTTGTTCACCTTAAAATAATTGATCTCTTTTCGGTGCATTTCTTTTAACGATTCCTTCCGACTCTTAACTCGTATCTTCTTTAATTTATCTATAACCTCTTTCTACCTTCTCTTCATAAATTAAATCTTTCCATTTCCTGAAATATTCTCAATATAAATCTGTCCCTTCCACATACATCTCTTTATATAAATCCGATAAATGTTCACACGCATGATAATAATCCAATATTTGCATGCTCTCTTTATTAGCCATATCTTATACCCTCTCCCATATCCATGGCGCTCCATCCCCCAAAAACACTATTCGCCAATTCGTTAAGTCTTCGCTCCTTCTCGTTATTTCTGCCCATACCTTTTTAAAAAATCAACCGAATGCTCGATCATACTTATAAGATGTTTCTTTACACTTGGATTCTTTTTGTTTCTTATCATAAACAATCTCTGATACCCCGGCAATCTTAACATCCTTAAACCCAATCTCGTATATCTTCTTCCAACCTTTAATTACCTCTTTCCCTCACTTCTCCCGCACCTTGGCCGCATCTATCGATATTGCCATCACTCCTCTTATCACATCCTCTGCTATGTAGTAATTTGTCAAGCCCTTTCCATAAAAAAGTTCATAAAAACCAGGATTATGTAAAAACGTCAATCACGTACAGTCTGCTACTCGATCTTACCTCCCTCTTCATATACTCCCTTTATCTTTTTCTGCCTCATCCCTTCGAGCCTTCCTCCCAACTCAAAATCCATCTCTAATATCTTCCTCAACGATATTAAATCTTTCCCCTCCGGCCTGAATATCTCATGAAACCTATTCAAGCTATCCTGATATGCTTCCCGTCAAGTAAATAATGAGAAAAAATAATTAAATCCAGGTGTGTGTTTCTTCCTTATTCCTAACTTTACATCCAAAGATATATAACTCCCCCTGTATTATTAGCTCCTACATAATAGGCTCTTTTATAGGTCTATACTCACAAACAATCCGTTAATCGATTTCTTTCGGTTCCCTTTAACTCATATTTATTTCCAGCTTTTTCAATTCTGTTCCCATCATACCCAGTGCCATCCCTTCAAAAATCTCATTCATCAAAGTTTTGTCTATCCCCATTACGTATTCAAGCATATTCCTTTCTGTTACAAAAAGATCAGATGAATCGTTAATATTAAAGCTGTAATTTTTATTGAAAGATTTCATTAATCGTAGTATTACTTCAGAGTTTTTTGCATATTATTGCATAAATTTGGTATTAAGGTACTACGCCTAAAGAAGTTGTTATCAAAGAGGATGTGAGGTCCTTAAATCTCGATATTGACAGGGGATATCGGCCCCGGAGAAAAACAAGAGGTATGAGCCTGCCGGGGTATAAAGAAGGCTGGTTTAAATGGTCAGCCGGAAAAAGCACTTCTGTATTTAGGAGATTGGTTAAAAATTGTATACATGCCGAAAAGAGATGGTCATGCGGTATTAATAAGCCCCGAACATGCTGAAGAGCTTATTAAGAGGGTCCTTGAGTTTTAACCCTATTTCGCGTTTGCGGACAGTTTGTAAATGTGTCATTTACCCGGTTTTTTTTATATTTTGCTTATTCTTGACCGGGTTTGTGACTTTATTGAGTTCATCCACTGGGACATGGATACTTATTTGATCTTTCGTTTTTAACGTTGCCATCATTTTTAATATATTGATTTCCAATAATGTGACCTGTTTACCCTCATACTCCAGGATACTTCCTTCAGATGGATATTTTCGCTTTATATCACGGTAGGCCTCGTGCTCATATGCAAGACAGCACAGAAGCCTTCCACAGGCGCCTGAAATTTTTGATGAATTTAGAGTTAAATTCTGGTCCTTGGCCATTTTAATTGTTACCGGCTGAAGTTCATTTTTTATAGCACTGCAGCAGAAATTTCGACCGCATATTCCGGAACCTGTAATTATTTTTGCTTCATCACGTGCCCCTATCTGTCTTAACTCGATCCTTTTTTTAAATATTGAGGCAAGCTCTTTTACAAGTTCCCTGAAATCAACACGGCCGTCTGATGTAAAATTAAAGATGATTTTGTTGTTATCAAAAAAATAATGGATATTGACCAATTTCATCTCAAGATTATGTTTCTTGATCTTTTCCAGTGTTATCGGAAATGCGTTCTCTTCCCGTTTCTTATTGTCATTTAATTTTTTCAGGTCCTCTTCGGTGGTTTTTCTCAGGATTTTTTTTATAGAGGTATTTTCAGGTTTACAATGCATTAAACCTGATATTGATGCGATTTCTGATCCATTATCTGTTTCAAGAACAACCAGATCCCCTCTTTTCACTTTAAAATCCGGTACTTCAAGAAAGCATGCTTCGCAATTATATCGAAGTTTTGCAACGATTACTTCATTAGTATCCGGCATAATTTTCCTCACTTGTAAAGATCAACAAGCATACCTCTGATCTCATCAAGAGTAGCAAGAAGGTCGATATTATGAGTCTGCTGATTAATGATAAGCTCTGTAAGTGCGTTCAGCTTGCTGTCAATTATCTTGGTTACGGTATAAATTTTTTGTTTCATCCGGCTGCCGCCGGTGTGGTGTTCTACAGAGAACATATTTTTAGTAGCATATTTAAGAAATTCCATTATCATTGATTTGTAAATTTTTAAAGATTCATATGTTGGTTTACGTGAAAATTTTTCACCTTGTGTTGTGATTTCTTCTACTAAATTGTCGAATTCAATGTATACTTTTTCTGTTTCAGCGATTTTTAGCTCATCATAAAATCTGCTGTGTATAATATCTACAAGGCCTGTTGATCCTTTTTGGGTTTTCCTTTTCTTTATTCTAACGTTTGTTTTGTCCTTTCCTGTTTTTCCCATTTCGATCATTTTTGAGCCTCCTCTTTGTGAGGTTATAAATATTGTTATTGATCTCCTGTATGCTCCTGTCGCATTTGATGAGGGTAAAGATACTACTGTACTGCGAAGCGAGTGACAGGTATCCTTCCCTGACCCTGTGCTGGAACGAGATACCTTCCATTTCGATCCTGTCTCCCCCCTGAAAATAATATTTCTTAAAAGTATTCTTTTTAGCTTTAGAAAGGCCCTTTTCCGGGATTATGTCCAGGTAAAATACGATATTAGGTACAATATCATTAACTGCAAACATGTTGATTTTTTTTAGAAATTCAATTTCCACAATTTTTCTGGCAAAACCCTGATAGACAAGAGTTGAATAAATGTACCTGGAACAAATAACTATTTTACCATCATTCAACTCGGGATAAATAATACGGTTTACGTGCTCAGACCTGTCAGCCAGAAATAGGAACAATTCAGCCTTCGGGCACAGGTTAAAGACAGGGTTGAGAAGAAGGTCACGTATCTTTTCACCCTCAAGAGTACCTCCGGGTTCCTCGGTTTTAACACACGAATACCCGTCAGCTGAAAGCTTTTTATAAAGAAGCTCTGATTGAGTAGACTTTCCTGAGCCGTCCGGACCCTCGAAAACAATAAAAAAACCCTTGCTCAATGTTTAACCACCCGGTAATTGTTTGATAAAGTAGTATTTTTCTACAGTAAAAGGAGAGCGAGAAATAAGAGCCTATGGGATTGGCTTGACCGATAAATTATTTTCCCCGGGGACTTTCATGGCTTGTGTTGATTGGTTTTTATTTATATTATGCCCGTCAATTGTGCTGCTGGGCGCGCTGTTTCTTTCCATGAATTCTTGCTGTATTTTATTTAATCTCTCTTTATCTTCAATTATCTCACATGTCCCATCAAAGATTACTCCTTCCTCTATTATTAAACGTGGAGTTTTAATGTTTCCATTTAACTCACCTGTGGACAATAGAGTAATCTTTTCAGAGGCGATAATATCTCCCTTTACTTTTCCTCCAATAACAACTGTACCCGAAACTATAGTACACTCTGCAGTGCCGTTTTTACCAATCAGGACCCGTCCGGTTGTTCTTACTTTTCCAAAAAACTTTCCATCAATTCTTAAAAGTCCGTTTAGATCAAACTCGCCTCTTAATGTTGTACCCTCCCCAATAATGCTGTTTACAAATGAATCTTCCACAGTATAGTCTGTATTATTTTCCATAAACTCACCTAAATGATTCCTGCAGGCAGCAAGTCATACATCGCGTTATTTAATAATATGCGGTGGTATCAATTAGAGTATACTAATTTAAAACTCAGTTGTCATAAATATCATTGGGTCAACCGCTTTAGTGCCGATACGTACTTCATAGTGAAGATGAAATCCGGTTGATCGCCCGGTCCTGCCTAAAAATCCGATTATTTCACCTTTTTTAACCTGCTTTCCTTCGTACGCGGAAATACTTGATAAGTGAGCGTAGAGGGTTTGAAACCCGTATTCATGCTGAATCTGAATGGTTCTTCCATAGCCGCCTTTCATTCCGGAAAATACAACCTGACCGTCAGCGGATGCTCTTACAGGGGCGCCCGGCCACCAGCTGATATCAACCCCTTGATGCATTGCCCAGTTTCCCGTAAATGGAGAACGGCGCATCCCGAAGGGTGAAGTAATAAATCCGCCGCCGATGATCGGCCAGTTGTTTGGTATTTTTTTTATAATCTCTTCTCTGGCAGCGAGAAATTTAATAAAATTCTGTAAAACTTTTGAGCTTGTTGTAATATCAGCATTTATTCTTTTTATGGTTTCCAGCTCCGAAGTATAATCATCTTTGGTGTTAAACCCCATTATCTCGGTAATATTTTTTATCTCGGTTTCGGGTCCTCCGAGACCGAATATATTTTCAGATTGACTTGCGCCGAGTAAATTAATAATATCTTTGATGTTATTTTTATATTCCAGAACAGAATCGTTCAACGATGAAATTTCTATCTTGAATATTTTCATTGAGTTAATGCTTCCCTGTTGCGCGCTTTGCAGTCCTTCGATCTCTTTTTTTGTTAGTGTGTAACGGGAAGTTGAAATAAAAAAAGTAACAATAATACCTGCCAGGACCATTGTTAGAAAGGTTATCGTAAACAGGGAGATCTGAAAGTTAAAGATTTTTTTTTCGGAATGGGGAATGAGCATTACAGTTAATTTCGCTTTCCCCTTTTGAATGAATCTTACGTAAGAGTAAACGATCCATCTTTTTAAAAAGAGCAGATGGGTTTTCAGATATGAAAAAAATCTTTTTTCTAGTTTTTTATAATCGGACACAATCTACCCCATTTGGCTAACATTTTTTAAAATGATACTAAATTGTTATAAAAAGTCAACTATTTTTTTGAAAAATTTAGGAAAATTCCGATAATTTTTTATGTTACAGGGATTTAAAATGCTGTTTGACACCCATTGTCACCTGAGCTTGGTCATCAAAAATAAAATAGATATTAATTATATTATTAAAAATGCTCTCAATAAAAGCGTTACCTCTATCTTTGATATATCGGCAGGGATAGCCGATTTTGTTATTCGGAGGGCATTGGTTAAGGAAGTGACAGAAAAACATGGCTGCACCATCTATTTATCCGCAGGGATTCCTCCCTATTTTTGTGATAAAAGAATTCCGGGAGATATCGATGAAGTTAAAGAACAGGCGGAGGGGGAAAAAAGTGTTGTAGGGATCGGGGAAATAGGGCTTGATTACTTTCACGACTACGGGGAAAAATCGCAGCAGATAAGTCTCTTTATCGAACAGATAGAGGTGGCCAATAAACTCAATCTCCCGATAGTAGTTCACACAAGAGAGGCCGATGCGGATCTTGTAGAAACCTTAAAACATCATCAAACTTTGAAGAACGGAATTATTCATTGTTTTTCGTCGGGTATACCGACCGTAAAAAAATTGCTGGACCTGGGTTTTTATATCTCATTTGCGGGGAATGTCACATACAAAAAATCCGGTCGAATTCAGGACGCCGCCGGTTATGTGCCGGATGACCGCTACCTCATCGAAACCGATTCCCCGTACCTTTCACCGGCGGTGTACAGGGGTAAACCGAACGAGCCGGCGTACATCGCAGAAACGGCCATATTCCTTGCCGGTCTGAGGGGTATCGAACTGGAATTTCTGGCAGATCAAACAGCTGAGAATGCCCGGATGGTACTTGGGATAGGTGATGAAAAGTAAAAAGCCACCTGCAAAGCAGGTGGCTTTTTTACAAGCCAAAAGATTTTTAAAGGCATAGCCTTTGAGTTAACATTTTTCGAAAAATACAGAACACATCCATAGGAGGTGGCTTCCTTTTGGCAGTGAAAAACTGGTCCAGGATGGTCTGGTGCGCATCCGAACTGAGATATACACTACTGGTTACCCTTTATGGCCGTCAGTATTTTAATAAGCCGGTCTCCTCCTATCAGGTCCATCTCCCGTTCAGCTGCTATTTCTTCGGCATCAGGTCTAAAATTGATAGGTGAAATACATATAGACTTTGCGCATGACAGGTGGTTTGCCTCCTCAATGAGGTTTTTCACGATATTTGCGCCGAGACCGATAGCGTCACGGTAGATTTTTATCAGGACCCGCTGGCGCCTTAAGTTCAACAGCAGCACCTGGTTGGGCAGCGCGAGAATATTTGTTATGCTCGTGCTAAGGTGATTTATTTCAAGAATCTCGTATTCGAGATAATCGGTGATTTCAATGCACGTCTCCTCAAAAGCCTGCTTTGAATCAACCATAAAATCCTTTATGTTGTCATCGGCCCTGATTGTGTGATAATCTTCGAGCTTTTCCGCGACATCTCTGTAGGATGAATTTTTATTGTAGATGTCCTCCCATTGCTCAATTGCCTCATTGAATTTACCCTTTTTTTCATAAAGCCCTGCAAGCGCGTGTTTTGATGCAAGAAGGAGATGGGTGTTTTCAGTCCCTGTTGAGTATGATAACCCCTTTTTATATTCTTCGATCGCTTTGTCAGTTTCATTCAATTCAGTGTAGCAGATACCCTTTTGAAAGAGTGCCCTGACCTTGAATTTTGGCGATGCCTGCGCTGTTTCGAAACAGATAATGGCTTTTGTAAAGGCCCTTCCATCTTTGTACAGCCTGCCCAAAAAGTAGTAAGACCTGTAGTTTTTTGGATCGACCTGGACTGCCTTTGTTAAATAAGCAACAGCCTCTTTGGTTTGATTGGCATGAAACATGATAAGCCCAAGATATGTGAGACTCTCAACATGTTCAGGGGCTGCTCGCAGAGTTCTGTCAAAGTATGTTACAGCGTGTTCCAGGTCACCCTTTGAAAAAAATATTTTCGCGATCCTGAAAAGGTAATGCGCGTTATTTGTTGTGATTTTTGATAGCTCGATCAGCTCTTCTATTGTTTCAACCTCTTTATTTAACTTGACCAGGCATTTCAATAAACCTTCCCGGATCTCTTTTTCCGAAGTTACAAAGGGTCTTTTTCGGATAGCCAGGCAATACCTGTATTCCGGTACTGCCATTTTATATCTTTTTTCCAGCCTGTAACATTCAGCAAGCAGGAAATGAATATCTGCGGATCCACCCTGCCTGTGAATAATGCTCTTCAGGTTTCTAATGGAGCTTCTTGTATCACCTGCTTTTATTTTGTCCCAAATTATCCGCGATTTTTTTGGTTTTCTGAATAATCTGATATATGCGAATATTATCAGGAAAGAGGCAACTATGGATGTGGTTACTATGAGAGGAATGTTCATTAATCGTCCTGCTTGAAAATTACCTTGTAAATGTTCCTGTAAATGTGAAGAGTTTCTATATCCCACAAAACGATCTCGATAAGCTCTAAAGATGTATTCTCCTCTTCGATAAAATTTTTGATAACGGTGAATATAATATTTGCGCATATTTCGGGGGGGAATCTGGTAATTCCAACACTCATATCAGGAATTGAAATACTTTTCAGGGAACGTTTGTTCGCAACCCTCAGACTGTTCAACAATGAAAGAGATATATTCTCATCTATGATGGGGCTGTCAAATTCCATCAGAGCCGCGTGGATGATATATTTGGATTTTAAACCACCTGCAGTGGTAATTACGGCGTCACCAATATTAACTGCCCCGTGCCTGGAACACTCCTCGGCAATTTTATCTCCGCCCTTTGCTTTGATCGCACCGCCGAGCCCTGACCCTAGGATAAGCAGGTTGTTTGCTGTGTTAATAATTGCGTCGGTATCCTGTTCTGTAATATCACCTTTCAGTAAATCTATCTTTACCTTTTTCATTTTTTCCCGCCCGCCCGTAATAAAAGAATACCTGTTTCCGGAGGGCAAAATTTGACATGAATTCTTAAAGAAGTACTAAAGAAAAAATATCAGCCAACACCGGCTGAGTAGAGAAGTCTGTCGATCTTTTTTACAAAACCTTCCCTGTCGATAGGCTTTGTAATAATTGCATCGATTCCGCTGTTTTTAATACGGTTTGTTTCTTCAGTGTCAAGATAAGACGTAACAGCGATAACAGGTATTTTTTTTAACCTCGTGTTTTCCCTTAATTTTCTGATGACTTCAAACCCATCCAGGCCTGGAATAAGAAAATTTAACAGGATCAAGTCCGGCAACCATTCTGCTACAAGTACACCGGCGTCGAAACCTGAAGCTGTTGTCGATACCTCGCTGTCGGGAATCGTTTTAAGAAACTTTGTCGCCGTTTCGAGAAATTCGGGATCATTGTCAACTATGAGAATCTTCTTTTTCTTCGCTTCTTCAAGTTCTCTGGGTATTGGCATTTGATTTTGTTTTAGAAAGGTGATCAAATCACTCCATTTTACTCTTCTGTGTCCTCCGGGTGTTGAATATGCTTTAAGTTTTCCTGTTTCAATCCATCGAATTACAGTTCTTATGTTAACCTGGCAGAATTTACCGATCTGATAAGTAGTATATATCTTTTCAGGCAATCCGCTTACCTCCTGTTCAAAAATGATAACTA
>DRHN01000335.1 GCA_011049595.1 Spirochaetota bacterium
ATTAAGGTGCTAATATCTGTTTATGATATCAAACCACTAAAAAGGAGTTTGGCAAATGAAAATAGGGATGTTCACCGCGAACTACATGGATAGAGACCTCGAAGAGGTCTTCAGGATGATGGCGGAAAATGGGTACGAAGCAGCGGAACTGCCGGCTTTTTTTGGTAACAAACATCTTGACATCGATGAGGTCCTTGAGCGAAACGGCAGCAAAAAGATCAAAGCCCTGGCAAAAAAGTACAACATTACCATTTCAGCTTTGAGCAATCATCCGGAAGGTCAGCTGGTACTGGGCCCTCACACAAAAGATACAGACAGTCTTTTTAAAGGGACCCCTTCGGAGAAAATAAAATTCGGAATGGAGCGGATGAAAAAGACTGCCAAAGCTGCCGCGGCTCTGGAGGTCGGAGTTGTTTGCGGGTTCGTGGGGTGTGAAAAATTTTCCCGCTGGTTTCCGTGGCCCTACCCGGAGGGATGGGATGAGATGGCAAATGATTTTGTTGAAAGGTGGGGAGAAATACTGGATGTATTTGAAAAAGAGGGGGTGAAGTTTGCGCATGAGCCCCATCCAAACGAGTATGTGTACAACGTGGAGACGGCTGTCAAAAGTGTTGAGCTGCTTGGCGGGCGTAAGGAGTGGGGGTTCAATTTCGACCCTGCAAATATCATACTCCAGGGGATAGACCCCGTGATATTCGTACAGGAGCTCGGGGACAGGATTTTTCACGTGCACGCCAAGGACGGTGAAATAGTGGAGCACAATGTCAGGAGGTCAGGGATACAACCCGTTGGCAAATGGAACAGGATTGACAGGGGGTTCAGGTTCAGAATACCCGGGTGGGGTTCGGTTCCATGGAAAAGGGTCCTGACCGAGCTCATGCTCGTGGGATATGATTATGTTCTGAGCTATGAGCATGAAGATGTTGTGATGAGCAGGAAAGACGGGCTGGAAAAAACAATAAACTACCTTAAACCGCTCATTATAAAAGGAAAATATGAGGGCCGTGGTGACAAGCTCTTTGAATAAATTCGGGATAGAGGAGATCAAACTATAATATCGGGAAGCATTTATTATGTGTATTGAATAGTATTAAACAGGGGAGCGTTGAAATGAATGAAAAACAGCCTCTTTTTAAAGGTATCAAGATCGGCAGCAGAAACGCTGTCAACCGCATCGCGCTGAATGCCATGGAGTGCAATGATGCTGATAAAGAGGGAAACCCTACAGAAAGGACCTATAAAAGATACAGGAGGGCTTTTGAGGGGAACGCGGGTGTGATTTTTCTTGAGGCCATAAGCGTTATAGATGAAAGCAGGGGGCGTTTGAACCAGCTGATAGGGTCGCGGGCGAACCAGAAAGCGTTGACGGATTTCATCAGGGAAATGAAAAAAGTTAACGACAAACCGCTTTTATTCATCCAGCTCACCCATGCAGGGGAGCTGAGCGACCCTGATTTTTCAAGAAGGGTTTGTGTGAAGCCCCTGCCCGGTCTGGGGGGTGACCTTCTCACCGAGGGGGAAGTTGAAGAGATCATCGGGCATTTTGTATTGTCCGCGAAGGTAGCTCACGATGCCGGGGCCGACGGAGTGGACGTGAAATTGTGTCACGGCTATCTTGGGTCCCAGTTTTTGAGGCCGTACAATGATCGGAAGTGGAAGTACGGGGGGCCGTGGGAAAACAGGGCCAGGTTCGCTTATGAAATATACGAAAGGATTGCCCGGGAGATCAATGACCCGGATTTTATTGTCGGCTCGAAAATATCTTTGTGGGAAGGGTTTCCCGGCGGTATGGGCACAGCCGGGGCCGGCACACCGGTCATGGACCTGACTGAGCCGCTTGAGCTCGTCAAAGGGCTTGAAGAGAGAGGGGGCAAGTTCATTCTTCAATCCGCCGGGAGCCCGTCCATCACACTCGCTCTTACACAGCCTGACAGGGACATACCTGATTACGCCTACCTTCACATGACTTTTCAGAAAGCGGTGAACAAGGCAGCGAGGCCTGAGACCGCGGTCATCGGGTCCGCATATTCTGTTTTTAGAAATGGAAAGAACAAGTTCCTCGCCGTCAACAGGGATGAATGCTCTCTGGTATACTGGGGTAACAAGAATATACGTGACGGTGTGTGTGACATGATAGCGATAGGGAGACAGTCGCTGGCTGACAGCCTTCTGCCGGCAAAACTCGAGTCGGGAAAAGAGAACGAGATAAACTGGTGCACCACCTGCGACAACTGTATCGAGTTCCTTATCCGGCAGCAGCCTGTGGGATGCGCGACCTATGACAGGGAATACACTGAGGCGCTCAAGGAGATCCGGCGCAAAGAAGGAAGGTTAACGGAGAAACATACCTGATATTAATGCCTTTGGATTTCAAACTCCATACAGTTAACTGCCGTGAATCAGGAGATGGGAATGTTATTGACACTGGGAGATTTTAAGAAACGTATAGAGTTCAGTCTATGCCAGCAGTTCGCGGATGATGATGACGTTCGGGATTTTTGTGAAAGGGCAATAAAGGCCGGGGTTGGCGTGGTATGCGTTAACCCTGTAAACGTGAATCTCGCCGCATCGATTTTAAATAATAAAGGCATTGAGATAAGCGGAAACATTGGCTTTCCTTTTGGTTCTCACCCCGCAGAGGTCAAGGCTCTTGAGACAGAGAGGGCCGTTGAGGACGGCGCTACCCAGATCGATATGGTAATCAATGTCGGGGCGTTAAAATCCAAAAAGGACGATGTTGTATTGAAAGAAATTGAGGCAGTTGTCAATGCCGCACGGGGGCGTGTGGTGAAGACCATTATCGAGACCTGGGTGCTGACCGTGGAGGAGAAAGAAAGGGCGTGTCGAATCGCCGAAAATGCAGGCGCGCTTCTGGTTAAAACGACAACAGGAGTCAGAACACAGTACCTGGATATGGTCAGTGAAAACCCAGTCGGAGCTGTGCTGGGGGACATAAAAC
>DRHN01000336.1 GCA_011049595.1 Spirochaetota bacterium
AAGACCTCAAGAAGAGTTTTTGAATCCCATTGAGGTTCAATATTTATCTCCAATGCGGAGAGAAAGTTCCTGACTTTCTCAGCTTTTTCATTTGCCTTCCTGTATGGGGCTGTAAACTGGCTTGATGCCGCGAGTACCAGGGAACAGACGATCCCCAGCACAGTCGCAAAAACGATTGTGCGCGCATTATCTCTCACGGGCATATCTCCTTATTCGGTTTCGTATTACCACTTCGTCTATCAACGGGGCAAATATATTGCCAAGAAGAATGGCAAATGTGACACCTTCAACAAATCCCGAAAAAAACCGTATGAGAATTGTGACTGATCCTATGATAATGCCGTATACCCATTTCCCTGATTGCGTGATAGGCCCGGTTACAGGGTCCGTCGCCATAAAAAATGCGCCAAAGAGTATACCACCTGACATTAGATTGAACCACACAGGGGTTACAGCAGAGGGATTAAGTCCTCGAAAACCCGCAGCCAGTACTGTGAAAGAGAGCAGAATACCGAGAACGGTCCGCCAGTTTGAAACACCTACAAGAATAAGGAAAACCCCCCCCAGGAGTAAGGCTATAACAGAGGTCTCTCCTGCACTCCCGGCAACATTTCCAAGGAAAAGGTCGATTGGAGGAGTAAGGTCTCCACTCTTACCCATGACAAGGGGTGTCGCGGATGTAATCGCCTCCGGTGCCCTGACAGAAAACATGGTTACAAGATTCCCCCATGGCCTGCCCCCGGGAGGCATCCAGCTTCTGGCCATAGTGGATGGATATCCCAGCGCTAAAAAGGCTCTTCCAACCAGTGCGGCGTTGAAAACGTTACGGCCTGTTCCGCCAAAGACCTCTTTGCCAATCAATACCCCAAAAAAAACACCGACCGCTACAATCCATAGCGGCAGTCCGGGCGGCAGGATCAGTGGAAAGATAAAGCCGGTTACAAGAAAACCTTCATTAATTTCTTCTTTTCGGATAATGGCAAAGAGCAGTTCCACCGCTCCACCTGCGGCATATGAAACAAGCATCATCAGAAGCACTCTCCAGCCGAAAAAATACAGGGAGGCGAAAAAACAGGGAAAAAGAGCCATTATGACCATCGACATGTATCGCTTTATGTCCATAGGATCGCGCCCATATGGTGGGTTTTCGGTTTTAATATCTGCCTGAAGTAAGAAATTGTCGAGAGCCTGAAATACAGGGCCCAATAACGACAATTTACCCCCTTCGTTAAAAAGAGGGCGCATTTTCTTTAAGATATCGGCTATGATTTTCATACTACCTCACTAACATGCTTATTTGACTAAGACACTGAAGCCGCTGCTTCCTCGTGTTCCAATCGGAGCTGCTCCAACGATTCCTTAAATTGTTTTTGCAATTCTACCTTGGAAGGACAAACATATGTACAAAGACCGCAAAAAATACAAAGGTCAAGTCCCACTGCCTCTGCCTCATCAATTGCTTCACGATACAGATAACGGTGAATTACCTGGGGCATCAAACCCGCGGGGCACACTCTCTCACAGATCCCGCAGGCTATGCACGGGCGCCGCTCCCCTCGCAGAGAAGTGGAAATTTCACTGTCTGACGCACCGGTAAGTTGAGAAGCAAAACAGGGAAGAGAAGATGTCCTATTAAAACCGGGTCTCATAAAATTTATAAGTTTACGTTTTTTCATTTCCGGAAGAAAGAACAAAGAGTCATCGTCGTAACCAACTGAATCTGTATCAGGGATTATAGGTTCGCCTTTCAAAAGACCGCCACGAAGAATGAGAACATCTTCGGAGCTGTAGTTTTGGGGTAAAAGATGTTTGAAAGGTGTTCCTATCCTGACAGATACATGTTTTGGATCAGATATACCCGGCCCGCCGAGAGCCAATATCCGCCGGTGTAAAGGGAGACCTTCGGACAGACATGCCCCGATTGCTACCATTCCCTGTATATCAATCTCCCATATGACATCATCCTTCTTAAATGAAGAATCACTTTTCCGGAGGGCGTGACTCAAAATCTTTGGATTCTCAACCGGGTACAAAAGCGGGACCGGATGGAAATGAAGCCTGGCAAAACCGGCAAGATCCACATACATCATACGCGCCACCGGATCACGCTTGGCGGTAAGAATAATTTCGACTGTGCCATAGTCCGCCAACAAACGCGGAAGAAATTTTATACCCTGTACTATCTGTTTCCATTCGCGGCGTAAAACAACCTTGCCTCTTGTTCGGAAAGGTTCTGCCAGGACAGTGTTTATAATAATTGCGCGAGGTTTCTCATTTTCGTCGAGAGTCGGCGTCCCATCTGTTAGAGAACTCCAGAAAAACGGCCATACTCCACTTTTGGCCAGAGTATTTCGTACTGTTTGACTTGTCACACGTTCCGGTTGTAATTTATCATATGTACCGGTAGTAATGTCCTTTTCGGCCGTCTCAATGATAAGCCTGTGAGGTACTTTATCTTCCCCTTCATCTATTAAAACTTTACCTGATGCCGGTGAGGGTAGAGAAAGCTTTCCACCGGTTATTGAAGCTACGGCCAGAGTTGCTCCAAAATTAATTTTCTGTCCGCTTTTTACTACCGGTTTATAATTCACTCCACATCTATTTAGGGATATATATAGTTTATCAGGTGGGGAAATTTCTTCTACGGTACTTAAAGGTCTTCCTGCAATTTTGGGCAAATGCCCGCCGGTTATTTTCATGACATCACTTCCATAAAATATAATATTTAACAATAATTGATTATCACATCAGCTACCAACCGGAGCTTAAAAAAAGGCTGAGGATGGAAGGTATCTGTTGTATACAATCTATAAAAAATCGTCTTCTGATCTTTTCAATCTTATTTTTAAGGGAAATTGAATCGTCACAAACATAAATTTAACTATTTTGATTTTTTTTTTACACAAAGAAGAATTATAAAATTCTGTTCCTATTTTAATCTATGAAGCAGTGTATGTCAATAAAAATTATTAACTTTCAATTTTTTATCTTACTTTATTTCGTTACTCTACAGAATATACTGTTTTACTATTAAATTATCTGCTCCTGTGACTTTGTAATATGAGAAAATTTCTTATAAGGCAGAAATAGGAATACAAATATTGGGGTTTTAAGAGCTTTTCTCAGTTATTCTTGACATAAACAAACTTATCTTGTAGAGTAAGAATTGGTGCATCCTTCCAGGTACTTTTTGAAAGGGGTGCACCATATAATACACTGTGGTAGGATAACAGAGTAGGATGCGCATGAGAAAAAGGTTTCAGAGATGCTATAGAAATATGTCTCAAAACAATTTATTCCCCGGTTATTTGATATTGTTATTTGTGTTTTTCCTGGCCGGTTGTGGCCAAAAAGAAACGCTTGATAATGTTGATTTTGAGGATACTATAGAACTGAGAGAGATAAAATCCCTTCAAGGGGCCGAAATTAACATATGTGTCGGATCCATGATTACTCCGAATGAGGGATATGCGTATTATAAGAGACTTCTCGACTATATTGGTAAGAAATCGGCCATGAAAGTAAATTTTATTGAGAAAAGGACGTACACAGAAGTATATACCCATTTAAAGAATGGCAATATCGACGTGGCTTTTGTATGCGGGGGGCCCTATGTAAAAGGTAGTGATGAATTTGGGCTGGAGCTTCTTGTTGCGCCTTTAGTCCGAAGTTTTCAGTCGATTTTAGGATAATCCTTTGAAGCACAACAAGTTAAGTGGATATTTAACTGTAATATGTAGTCATGTAAATATTAAATAACCGGGGAATAAATTGTTTTGAGACATATTTCTATAGCATCTCTGAAACCTTTTTCTCATGCGCATCCTACTCTGTTATCCTACCACAGTGTATTATATGG
>DRHN01000337.1 GCA_011049595.1 Spirochaetota bacterium
ATAACAGGCAGTACGGGCATATGCAAAGAAATAGCTCTGACCCTGGCAAAAGAGGGGGCGGATATCGCTATAACATATCTGTATGACAAAGATAAGGACGCGGCAGAGGATTCCATGGCAAAAATAAACAGCATGGGTCGAAAAGCGATCTCTATCTTCTGTGATGTAATGAACTTAAAAGATATTGAAAACATGGTCGGTGCGGTGTTAAAGGAATACGGGAAAATAGACATACTTGTCAACTGCGCAGGCATTTGCACATCTGTACTTGCCCAGGACGTTACTGAAGAGCAGTGGGACCTGGACATAGGGGTCGATCTGAAAGGTTTGTTTTTCTGCTGTAAAGAAGTTTTCAACAGAGCAATGAAAGGGCAGAAGAGCGGCAGTATAGTAAATATATCATCCGTCCTGGGCGTGGATCCCATAAAGACGAACCCGATCTACAGTGTGGCCAAGGCAGGTGTGATACATCTGTCCCGCTATCTTGCCATTGAGTGGGGCCCCTTTGGTGTCAGGGTGAACGCGGTGTCACCCGGGTGGACCGCTACGGAAATGCTGATCGAGTTCCAGAAAAGCGGGAAAAGCGCCGATCCAAATTCGGTCACAAGGAGTGTCCCCCTGGGAAGGTTCGGCAAGCCTTCGGAAATAGCAGATCTTGTCGCCTTTCTCGCGTCGGAGAGAAGCAGCTACACAACCGGGTCGAACTATGTAGCGGACGGAGGCATGATAGCAGGTGTCAGGTTGGCATCGCTGATAAACGGCAAAATAGACATGCTGTAATTTGTTTAAGAGTCTAATGATCGAGAATAAATAATGTATTCTTGGAGGAATCTATGGCTGAAATAAATGACTTAAAAGAAAAAATAAAAAAACAGGTGGATGAAATAAGCCCCCGTGCCGTGGAAATTGCCGATCACATCTTTGACAACCCTGAGCTCAGCCAGAAGGAGTATGAAACCCGGAAATATCTGGCACAGGAGCTCGAGAAGAACGGTTTCAAGGTCGAAAAGGGTGTGGGCGGGATGGAAACCTCTTTCAGGGCTGAATTCGACACTAAAAAGGAAGGCCCCTCGATCGCTTTTATTGCGGAATATGACGCCCTGCCGGTGATGGGACACGCCTGCCATCACCACATAATAGCCTCTTCAAGTGTAAACTGCGCTATCACGCTCAGTAAAATGAGCGACGAGCTGTGCGGCAAGATCTTTTGTTTCGGAACCCCTGCAGAAGAACTTATGGACGCGAAGGGGATCATGATCAGAGAAGGAGCGTTTGACGGAATAGACGCGGGTTTTATGTTCCATGGCGGATGTAAAAACAATACAAATCTTATCGTTCTGGCCGTGGATGGTCTTGAGTTTAATTATAAAGGAAAAGCTGCTCACGCCGCAGCCGCCCCTCATGAAGGGATAAACGCCCTGGATGCTGTGATTCTTCTTTTCAACGCGGTCAACGCGTTGAGGCAGCAGTTGAAAGAGGATGTCCGCATCCACGGAAACGTGACAAAAGGCGGCGACGCGGTAAATATTATTCCTGGAACGGCTGCCGCGCGTTTTTATGTCCGTTCTCAGCAGAGAAGATATCTGAATGACGTTGTTGAAAAGGTAAAAAACTGTGCCAGGGGCGCTGCTCTTCAGACCGGTGCGGAGCTTGAAATAGTTGTATACGAAGATCCGGGCAACGATCTGCTGAAGAATACGGTGCTTGTCGAAGAGTTCGAATCCAATTTTGAGTCGCTTGGTGAAGTGATCGACCCCGAACCTTTTTTGCTGGGATCTTCGGATATCGGTAATCTGAGTTATAAAATGCCGGTCATCCACCCCATGGTCAAAACCGGCGGGGAAGGTTACGCGCTTCACACGGACGAATTTTTAAAGTTCGGTAAAACAGAAACTGCTTATCACGGTATGTCGGTGGGAATGAAATCGGTTGCAATGACGGCTGTAAGGGCCTTGATGGACCCCGGCTTTTTAAAGAAAGCAAAGGACGATTTCAATGGGCGGACCAAAGGTCTTTGATAAGAAAAAGCAATCACACCAAAATCATAAAAGGAGGTTCATATGGATTTGTCAAGTATTCCGGTAATCGATAGTCACTGCCACCCTTTTGACCCCTCGAGGGAGGACGATGATTTCAGGGTTTATTTTAACATGTCTCTGTGGAGGCCGCCGACCGAGGTTGTGGTCGACACGATTGTCACACGGAAGCTCATGAGAGAGCTTGGAAAGTTCCTGGGGGCACCTTACGGGGCGGACCAGGAAACGATCGCGAACGTGAGGAATGAACAGTATAAAGCCGACCCGAAAGGCTATACTCAAAAACTTTTTAAATCCAACAATCTTGAAACGATGCTTGTGGACACAGGATTTCCTCACGAAGAGTTTACAGGCTACAGCGTGGATCTGAAGACTTTTGCCGATCTCGTGCCCTGCAAAGTCTACCCGATCTTCAGGATGGCCCCGACGATCTTTACGATCTTCAAAGACCCTCGGGCCACTTTTGAGGAGGCTGTCGACATAATGGAGAAGGATATGAACAAGGCCATTAAACAGGACAAAGTGGTGGCGATGAAATCAATTATCGCCTATGAAACCGGGCTGGCAATAAGGAAATGGTCAAAGAAAGACGCCCAGGAGGCCTATGACAGGTTCAGGAAAGATAAAAACAGAGATGATGAAAAGATAGTCAGGGAATATTTTGTTGTGATGGGGCTTTTGGCATGTAAAGAAAATGATCTGCCGATGCAGTTCCACACCGGCCTCGGAAGCGCGCCGATCCTCAATCTGCTTGACTCGAACCCGATCCTTATGCAGGATATACTCGCGGATGACGATATAAAAGAAGTCACTGTAATAATCACACACAGCGGATATCCGTTCACAACTGAGGCAGGCTACCTGTGCAGCGTTTATCCCAACTGCTACTGCGACGTGACAGCAATTACACCCTATACCGGTCCCGCATTGAAAAAAGCCATACTCAGTCTTCTTGAGTTCTCTCCCGCCAACAGGATCATGTTCGGGTCAGACGGGGTCATAATACCTGAAACCTACTGGTTTGGTATCAAGCAGGGGGTAAAAGTGCTCGGGGACGCTCTTGGAGAATTGGTGACTGCGGACTGGATCACGGCACGGGAAGCGGTTGAGTTTGCCGAGATGATCCTGCACAAGAACGCTCAAAAAGTTTACAAACTGTAGGATATATCATTTAATAGAGGGGTACAAAAATTGGAAACAGGATTAAAAGGAAAAACAGTGCTGTTATCGGGAGCGTCCGGAGGTATCGGATCTGAAATAGCCCGTTATTTTACCAGAGAAGGCGCAAAGCTCATACTCACATACCTGGATGATGAGAGGGGAAAAGCCGAGATAAAGCTGCTTGAGGAAACATTGAAAGACGGCCGGCCGCCAGGCGAGTATATTACCGTGGTCGCCGATCTGACAGTTGAAAGTGAAGTTGATAAAATATACAAAGCCGGAGAGGACAAATACGGGAGGATCGATATTCTCGTTGCCTGCGCGGGTGTATGGTCGGAGACAAGGAACGTTGCGGACAGGCCTCTAAAAGAGTGGAACATGGCCTTTAAGCTGAATTCAACCGCCGATTTTCTGCTCACAAGAGGGTTTTTTAGAAACTTACGCAAATACAAAGAGGACCGCGCGGTCGTTGTGTATATAGGTTCCACAGCCGGTATGATAGGCGAGGCTTATCACCACGACTATGCCGCAACCAAATCTGCGATAATATACGGGCTGGCCCAGTCCCTGAGGGTTGAAATACTCGATTACGCCAGGCTCGGCAGGGTCAATGTGGTCTGCCCGGGCTGGTGCGCAACACCGATCACCGAGGAGATGCTCAAGGACAAACAGTTTGTTCATGAGATCACATCGACTATTCCTCTGAGAAAAGTGGCTACTCCAAAGGACATCGCTGCCGCGGTCATTTACATGGCCTCGGATGAGCTGTCAGGACATGTTACAGGGGGTGTACTCACAGTAGGGGGAGGAATGAACGGCAGGCTCCTGCACGGTGAGCTTAAACCTATTACAGAGGACCTCAAGCCTTACTGAAAATCTCCGAGACCGGGGTGAGAAATAATTAATTCACGGCGGCAGCTCAGGCACTGCCCGGCCTGGTCGGGTAAATCCCGGGCCATTGCCGGCAACTGCTTTGTTCCAGGGGTATCTTTATGGCTTTCAATAATCTGTTTAAACCTATTAAACTCGGTAAACTTGAAGTGAGAAACCGGGTCGTCTTTGCTCCCATAGGGATCGGGGCATACAACGACGATGAGACCGTCAATGAAAAGTATTTTCCATTTATTACCGAGAGAGCGAAAGAAACCGGGCTGATGATAACACAGGGGACGCGCCCGTCTTTGAAAGGCGGGGTGAAACTTATAGGCTGCTACGACGACCGGTTTATCCCGAGTCTCACAAAGCTCGCGGACTCTGCCCACAGGAACGGGGCAAAAATATTTCTGCAGCTTGTGGTGGTAGGCGGTAATGATCCTCTCGGGGGATACGCCCCTTCGGTGGTCGATATAACCCTTTACAAGGACCAATGGGGGAGGGGCGGCGCCAACAAACCAAAAGAACTGAAAAACCATGAAATAAAGGAGCTTGTGGAAGAGTTTGCCCAGGGCGCCCGAAGGGCACGGGATGCGGGGTTTGACGGTGTTGAAGTGCACGGCGCGTATGGATACCTTATATCCGCCTTTATATGCCCGGCCACGAACCGGAGAAACGACGAATACGGCGGAAATTTTGAGAACCGGTTGAGGTTCCCTGTGGAAATTATCCGCAGGATCAAAAAGGTTTGCGGTGAGGACTTTCCGGTCGGTTTCAAATTTAATTCACATCAGGAAATCGAACCCGAAGGTATCGATGAAGATCTGGGTGTGAAAAACGCGCAGAGGATCGCCCGTGAAGGTGTAGTTTATTTACATGAGGTGACAATGGGCGAAGACGTGATGTACATGCAGATGGCAAAGTACCCGTCAATGCCGACGATGTATCAGCCCCGGAACACCACTGTTTCCCTGGCTGAAAATTTGAAAAAACATATAAAGGACGTACCCATAATCGCCGCGGGCGGAATAACAAAACCTGAAGAGGCTGACGAGATCATCAAGCAAAACAGGGCCGATATGGTTGCCGTGGGAAGAGCACTGCTCGCGGACCCCCACTGGACGTACAAGGCAGGCAGGGGTGAGCGGATTACACCATGTATAAAGTGCCTCGTGTGCCACAACGAGGTTGTCAGGAGAGGGGCTTTCGCGGGATGTACGGTAAACCCGTACCTCGTTCGTGAAACGGAAGCGCCGCTTGTTCCGGCTGAGAAACCCTTGAAAGTTATGGTGATCGGCGGAGGCCCGGCCGGTGTTACTGTTGCAGTCACTGCTTCAAAAAGGGGTCATGAAGTATGTCTCTACGAGACGCAGGAAGAAGTCGGGGGCCAGCTCATCCCAGGGAGCGCGCCCGGGTTTAAGTACGAGTTCAAGGACCTGCTTAAATATTTCCGGGATGAATTGGCTGACAGCGATGTCAGGGTTGAGACAGGAAAGGAAGCGACAGCCGGGGAAGTGAAAGACGAGTCCCCCGATGTTATGATCATTGCAACAGGCGGGTACTCCGTCATGCCGCAGGTGCCCGGTATCGATATGGACCACGTGATTCCTGCCACGCTGTGTTTGAAGAATCCTGACGCTGTTATAGGGAAAAAAGTGGTTGTTATCGGGGGCGGGGATGTAGGA
>DRHN01000338.1 GCA_011049595.1 Spirochaetota bacterium
CGAGAAAGTATCTGTTATAGTTCATTTACATTATTTGGGCCTGCATCAACTCCGGGTTTGACCTGCCAGCCCGGTTTCGGCATTGCCGGGAACGCGGCGTTGTCATCATCAACAATTTTATATGGAAATATAGGTTAAATTGGCGAAACATTTGAGATGTCCCCGTTCAATGTGTTATAATTAGTAGTGACTGTAATAAAATACTATTTCGCTTGATTTTCCAGGGCTTTGGATGAAGAAACAAAGAAATATTATGGTGCAGTTCACCCTTATCACATTTATAACTGTGCTCGTGGTTTCATTCGGGCTCGGTGAATTTCTGGCCAGGCGTATCAGGGAAAATTTGATAAATACCCATATCGAGCTTCTGCCTCGTATCGTACAGTACGCTGCTGAAGATCACCCCGACTTTTATGTTTTTATGCAGTCCTATCCTGAACTGGGGCCGTCAACGGATGTGGAAGACTTTTTTTATGATCTTTTAACTTTCGGGTCCATAACCCGGCTAAAAGTGTGGGCAAAAGATGGAACTATCGTCTGGAGTGATGAGAGCGCGATCGTTGGGAAAAATTTCAGTGACAATACCCTCTTCAGGAGGGCTGTTGGCGGTGAAATCGTTTACAGTTACCGTTTTTCCCGAAAAGAAGAGAATATCGCAGAAACCAATAAGAGTATAATACTGGAGATATACACACCGGTCTACAAAGGCAATGAATTGGTTGGCGTACTCGAGCTTTATGAATCTGACAGCCAGCTTTACGTGAATATTCAAAAGAACAGGAGAACTGTGTGGCTGCTCGTAACCGCGGCCGGGGCGGCGATCTACATTTCACTTTTCCTGATCTTCTACAAGATCTACCAGTTCCAGAAGCAGACATCCAAACGTCTTTTACAGACCCAGGATGTGACGATCTTTGCCCTCGCGTACCAGGCAGAGCTAAGGGACATTGTCACCGGGAGGCACCTGGAGCGCACATCCATGTATGTGAAGATCCTGGCAGAGGAGCTGAGCAGGGATGAAAAATACAGGTCCTATCTCACGAAGGATTACATAAATGACCTTGTAAAATCTGCCCCCCTTCACGATATAGGAAAGGTAGGGGTGCCTGACTTCATACTGAGAAAGCCGGGCAAGTTGACAGTGGAGGAGTTTGAAGAGATAAAAAAACACAGTCAGCTGGGGCACAAGATAATGACAAAGGTCGAGGAGAGGCTGACATTTCAGTCATTTCTCAAGATAGCCATCCAGATAATCCTTTCCCATCATGAGAGGTGGAACGGAACCGGATACCCGGCCGGGCTCTCCGGGGAAGATATACCTTTATCGGCCCGGATAATGGCGCTTGCCGACGTGTATGATGCACTTCGCACCGAGCGTCCTTATAAAAAAATCATTTTCCATGAAAAATGCCGTGAGATCATCATCTCTGAACGGGGCAGGCATTTCGATCCCCGGATGGTCGACGCATTTTTAAGTCGGGAAACAGATTTTAATTTCATATCCAGGAAGTTCATGGATGATCATACAGCATCCTCGCTGTCGGATGTGGGTTCCACTGCCTTCAGTTAGCTGTTGTACGATTTATTTTCCTTTTTTTCAGTCAATTTCATTGCCCATTTTCCACCTTCTTTATTCACCGGGCTTTTATAGGAGCGAGGCCGCCGGGACGCGAACCGTAAATATTCCACGTGGAACAACCGAAATGTGGAAAAGCCGCATTCTTAATAAAGCACTAATCAGCAATAGCAGCATCCCGCCTGAAACCGTTAACCGCAGTATTGATATGTGAAAGAAAAAAACAATATACATTGTTCATGATTTATATTAGCATGATGTTGCGTGTACTATCGATTAAGCAATATTAATTTGTCTTGAAACACAGGTAAGCCGGCGGAAAAATCCAGGAAAGGTGAAGATGAGGTTGAAAATATTTCTAACAGCCGATGTACATCTCGGTATGAAATATTCGGGATATCCAGCAAACATTCAGCCGTGTCTTATCAAGGCCCGTTTCGATGCTTTGAGAAGGTGTGTAAAAATTGCAAATAAGAACGAATGTGACATATTCGCTGTTGCCGGCGACCTGTTTGACAGCAGGTATATTCCGCATTCGGATGTTATAAAAGCTGCCCGGATCATAGACGGGTTCGAAGGGCGTGTAGCCGTTGTTCTGCCCGGCAACCACGATTTTATCACGGCTGCGCCGGCCGAAATGTGGAAAATATTTCAGCAAAACTGCGGCGATGATGTTTTGGTACTTTCCGAAAAAAGAATTTATGCTCTTTCGGAGTTCGGTTTAAGCGTTGATCTTTACGCAGCGCCCTGCGATGCCAAGCATTCAGAAGAAAGCAGGATCGACTGGATAAGTGACGCTGAAAAAAACAGCAGCGCGCTGTTCCACATCGGTATCGCACACGGCACTCTCGAAGGTACAGCCGCTGACATCGAGGGCAACTATTACCCTATGGCCCTGCAGGACCTGATGCGAAGCGGGCTTGACAGCTGGCTTTTAGGGCATGTGCACAAGCCGTACCCCGGGAAGCCGGGGGCCGTTGATCGGATTTTTTATCCAGGTGTTCCGGAGCCTGACGGTTTCGACTGCAGAGGTGAAGGCGGGGCCTGGCAGCTTGAAATTGATGAAGATAAAAACACAAGATCCGAGTTTATTTCGACAGGGATGTACCGGTTTTTACATGAAGAGCCTGAATTGAAAAATACGGGAGATCTTGACAGACTCCGTGATAAATATACTTCGGGAGACCTCTCAAGGTATCTCGTAAAATTCAAACTATCAGGAAAACTTCCCCGGGAAGCATATGAAAAGCTCCCGCTGTTTATTGAATCCTTAAGGGATAAGCTGTATTACTTCGAAGTGAGCGCAGACGGTCTGTCCGAAAATATAACACCCGCTGATATTGATTCGGAGTTTTCGCAGGGCTCATTCCCCCACCAGCTGCTCAGCGCGCTGGCAGATGATGAATCCCCGGAGGTCCTGCAGATTGCCTACGATCTGATCCGGGAGGCACGGATATGATTTTAAGAAAGGTCACTCTAAACCCTTTCGGGGGGCTCACGGACATGCGGGTGGAGTTTGGGCCCGGTCTGAACGTCATAACCGGGCGTAACGAGGCGGGGAAATCAACACTGTTCAGCGCTATTCAAAAAGTGTTGTTTACAAAGACCAATCTCGGTAAAAAAGAGTATGAAAAGGCTATAAAAAGCTGTATCCCGATCGGCGGTGATACTTGCCATGTGGAGCTCGAGTTCGACGCAAAGGGCAGCACGTGCACGATCAAACGCTCATGGGGGGCTACAAAGGGAACGGTCTTTGTTGTGGAAGGCGGCGCAGCTGTTTCGGATGAAGCTGCTATTGCGGACAAACTGGCAGCCCTCCTCCCTGCAAAGGAAGGAACTTTTAAATCAGTTTTGATGGCCTACCAGTCCGGCCTTTCGAAAACCATTGAGGACCTTAAAGTTCACTACCCTGCGACTCTTCACTCGCTCGGTGATGTCCTGCGCAGGGCAATACTTGAAACGGACGGAGTCTCAGTTGACCTGTTCCGTGAAAAAATCGAAAAACGGTACCATGAAAGTTTCAGTCACTGGGACCCTAAGCTCGCTCTGCCTGAAAAAAACCGCGGGATCGGAAATAAATGGGCGAGAGAAGTAGGGCTTATATTAGGCGCGTACTATTCGAGAGAGGAGCTCGGTGTAAAGCTTATAAATACACGGAATTATGAAAAGGAAATTGACAATATCAACATCCGGTTGAACCAGATTGAAGCACAAATAAAAGAAAAAGAGCGTTTCATAACCAAGTACGCACCGTTTGTTGAAAGCATACAAAAGAGGATAGTTCTCGAGGCCCGGTTTAAAGCCGCGGAATTAGAGCTTGATAAATATACCGCGGTAAATTCGAGCTGGCCTGTACTCGAAAATGAAATGGACAATTTAAAGGCAGACCTGGGCCCGATGGAAGTGAGCTTAAAAAAGCTGCAGGAGGAAAAAATAGAAGCCGAAAAGGCTGAAAAGAACAGGAACAAATTGGAACAGCTGGAAAGAGCCCGGCGGAAAAATACTGAACTTGAAAACGCAAAGTCCGAGCTGGAAAAAATTAAAAAAATAACACCCGTGGACATCGATGCTATGAGAAAGTCCCTTGCCAGGATCGAAAATCTTAAGACGCGGCTTTTAGCCGGAAAACTTTCGCTGGAGCTGTCTCCTGAATCCGAAATGAAAATTACGGTACGCAGAGACCTTGACGAGCCTGTTCAGGAGACCGTTACAAGGGACAAGCCGCTGGGCTTAAAAGCTGAAGGGAGGATAAGGCTGGAGCATGATGACTGGTCGATGTGTGTCACGTCCGGAGAAGCTGCCTTTGAGGAGGCGGAAAAGGAGTTTCAGGAGGCGTCGACCGTTAAGGAAGAGCTTTTTGACAGGTTCGGTATCGGCTCTTTTGCCGAAGCTGAGGTTTTTTCAGCCCTTTATCAGGAAAAACTTGGTGAAGCGGAGAGGGCCCAGAGAAATTTTAGCGAAGAGATCGAAGGAACAAGCCTGGATGAACTTGAGAAATTTGCCCAAAGGACCGCTGTTGTTAAAGAGCCCATGCCCCTTCACGAGATCGTGGTAAAGGTCGCAAATCTTGAAAATGAGATAAGCGGGATGAAAAACACAATGGTGTCTACAGGGAGGAGAATCAGTGAATACGAAAATGAATTTGATGATAAGAAGAAACTGCTTGTCAAGGTAGCCAGGACGGATAGCGAAAAAGACACCGTAGAGCGGGAGCTAAAAGAATTGGGAGCTTTACCTGATGAGATCGACGATCCTGAAGGTTTTGTTTCGATGTATGATCAAGAAAAAGGCTCGGTGGAATTATTGAAAGCGGATAAAATGGATTGGTTTTATAAACTCACGGAACTCGGGAACCAGGTTCCCGATGTTACATCCGAGGAAATCGAGAGGCAATTCAAGAATGCGGAGGAGAGGTTCATCAGGGAGATGGATCACGGCACTGCTGTTGCCAGGATCCTGGCGGCTGCGCTGGAGCTGTTGAAGCGTCTTGACAC
>DRHN01000339.1 GCA_011049595.1 Spirochaetota bacterium
GCCCTCCAATTACCGATGGGTAACCCGCCATTCCCTCGAGCATTTCCGGGATACCTATTACCCCGTACGCCCTTTCATATATACCGAAATAACCGGACGGCACGACAAAGTAATCTCCGGACAGAGCTTTGTGATCTCTCACCATCCAGTCATAGTTTCCCTCCTGGTCCGGGTCCGGCGGGGTCCAGAGCTTTATGCGTTCTTCCAAAGTGCCGGCAAGACAGGCTTCATGTATGCGCGGCGGCATCCACTTTTCCACAAAATCTTTCGTGTGTTTTTCGGACAGGGGGTTGAAAACCGCGCTGAACCCGTCGGAATCAACCTGTACACCCATGCCCCAGCTGTCGTAACAGATCTTGCCCTCTTCGTCAAAACGGCACCATCCGTCCTTTTCAAGCTCGTGCATCAATTTTCTGTCGTTGCGGTAAAACAACGGGTGGTCAGCCTTGGTAAGCGCGAAAGCAATATGGTTTTCAAGATATTCATCTATCGTTTTATCGGCCGGCAGCCCGAGGCCTTCATGTATAGCTTTGTCCCTCGTCCTGTCCGCAAAGGTAATCTGGCTCGGAAGATAGTCCACATCCTGCCGATTAAAAACTCTTCTGACTCTTTCTTCTTTTGTCACCTCGCAATACCTCCTTGAATGTTTATCAGTTTGTTCTAAATATATGTGAATATAAAATAATTTTATTGAACCCCTGAGTCAATTACTTCATTGTCAGGGCAGCCTGGTGGAAATTAATATATATTTTCGACCGGATAGTGAAATCATTTTATTCCTACTACTTTTTTATTAGAGACAAATATTTTTAGTACTTTATGCTGATCATTTATATCTAAATTTCCTCTTTTAAAATACGAATGAAAATCATACTTTTTTATTATTGCAAAATTTTTCTAATCATGTAATTATATCCTAACATAAAAAGGAAAGTAAATTTCCAACTACCAAATATTGTCATCTATCTTTTTGATCTGACAATTGTAAAGAGAGTATAAATAATGAAGACTGCCAAACTGATTCCAGCTATTATTCTGTTATTGACTTTTTTGGTCATTATGGGAAGTTGCGCCACTGGGTCTATGTCAGAAAAAATAATTCTCGAGAGCATCGTAAAAAACATTAACGACCAAACAACTTATGTTCATATAGACAATGAGGAACTTTTCGGCACCTGGATCAATTCAAATTACAATAACGTTAGTTATTTATCGGCAAAATTGATTTTTAACCCGGATAGCACCTGGCTCTCATACAGTATTGAATCTTCCACCAAGTCATGGTGTGAAGGCAGATATGTCATCACAAACAAATGGTTGGATAAAAACCGAAATATATGGTACGAGGCTTCTTTAATACTGGATAGTTGGCCAATTACAATAGGTAACATCCCTCCAGACCAACGCATAAGCCGGGAGCTGTATATGATCAGTGATAATTCGAATGTGTTAAAAGGGTATCTACAGGATATAGATAATGATATGCTTAATGAATTGTTGGTAAATAATAATCCGGTTGACCCATATGCGGCAATATGGTATCGCGAATAAGAATGACATATTTTAAATCTTTTTTCACTCCTTTTTATCGAACTCGCTTTTTCAATTGCAGGCAGTTACCTGGTGTATTTTATGAAGTTATTTTATTATCAGGATAAATTTTATGGCAATTACGAAAAAGATCCTTACCCTGGACAACGGGATCGTGGCACAGGTACTAAAAAATATACTCCAGGAGCGAAATATACCTCATGTGATCAAAAGCAACTATGATTCTGCTTACGATGGTCTGTTTCAATTACAGAAAGGCTGGGGCTATGTTGAAGCACCGGCAGAATATGAAAAAGAGATAATCGAAATATACAACGATATATCCGAGGAGCAAGACCCGGGGTAAGATTTTATCTCAGCCTTTGACATGAAAACTGCTATTTCAATATTAATACTGTAAAAGGAGTTTTTAAAATTTGGGACAATGCCTGGACTAATTCTTTTAAAACCAGACTGGAGCAATTTGTATTTTTCGCATTGACTCAACCGGCGGTTTTGTCCATTGGTGAGGGCAGCAGTCATTGTACTGCATAAAGATCACCAGCCGCCTGTCCGTTATGTTTTAAAGACCCTCTTTTTGTGGTCCTCTGACAGCTCCAGTATTGTACCGTTTGGGTCCTTGAGGTATGTCCATGTCGTGTCTATTTCCTCGGATACAAAGTCCACGGGAGGTGTCAGAAATTCGATCGAATCTTTGTACTTATTATAGAGCCCCCAAATATCTGATACTTTAAAAGAAATATGCTGGACCCCCGGGTCCCAGGGGTTCCTTTCTTTGATCTTTTTCTCATTCGGGTGCAGATATTCGATCAGCTCCAAATCGGCATCCCCGGCTTTTAAAAAGGCGATGATCATCTTTACGCCTTTCATACCGCCTTCCTGGTCCACGTTCAGGTCGACACCTCCGATCTTTTTGAACCCGAACACATCCCCATAAAACTTGATGGACTCCTCAATATTCTTTACGGTTATCCCGCTGTGATGTATCTGTTGAACCACGCCGCCCATTTCTGTATTCTCCTTCTTACAAGTGATAAAACACAAAAGCAGGTCTGCTACCCGACAAGTGTTAATGCCGCTTTCACGATCTTATCTTTATCCGGTATCACCCGGTCCTCCAACGGTTTAGCGTATGGTATCGGTGTGTCTTCACCTGCCACGCGTTTGACCTTTGCCTGGATTCCCTCTTCGGCCACTATAGCCAGGATCTCCGCCCCCACTCCCAGAGTAGTAACTGCCTGGTGGGTAACGATAAGTCTCCCGGTTTTTCTTACCGATGAGAGAATGGTATCTCTGTCAAGCGGTGTCAATGTTCTGGGGTCAATGACCTCAGCTTCGATCCCTTTACCGGCAAGCTCTTCAGCGGCCCTGAGCGCCTCGAGGACCATGTACGAAATCGCCACGATCGTGACATCCTTTCCTTCCCTTTTTATGTCCGCCTTTCCGAAGGGAATGTTGTAGTACCCTTCAGGGACCTCTCCTGTTGTTGTATAGAGCATCTTGTGCTCGATAACCATGACAGGGCCGTTATCCTCGATGGCGGTGTTTAACAGGCCCTTTACATCATAGGGTGTTGAAGGCAGCACGACTTTTAATCCCGGGACGTGCATGAAAAAGCCTTCCAGACACTGCGAGTGCTGGGCAGCGTCCCCGGCCCCGGCCCCCCCCTGGGTCCGTATAACCATGGGCACGTTTACCTTCCCGCCTGTCATGTAGTGCAGTTTTGAGGCCTGGTTTACGATCTGGTCCATCGCGCAGTTCGTAAAATCTATATACATGATCTCAACAACCGGTCTCATTCCTAAAACCGCGGAACCCAGACCCGCGCCTATGATCGCTATTTCCGAGATCGGTGTGTTGCGTACCCGTTTGGGGCCGTACTTGTCAAGCAAACCGTATGTAGCGCCGAATATATTTCCCTGGACACCTATATCCTCGCCTGCTAAAAAGACCCGGTCGTCTTTCTCCATAGCGGCGTCAAGTGTTTCCAGAATGGCTTTTGAATAATTAATTTTCCGCATCTTCGATCACTCCTTTGAATTTCGTGGCACCAAACCTTTCGGGGCCCTCTTTTTGTATTTATGAAGGATAAACATCTTCCAAAGCTTCCTCCGGGTCCGGTTCCGGGCTGTTAAGCGCGAACTGCTCTGTTTGTTCTATTTCAGTTTTTATCTCGTTTTCAACTTCATCGAGCTGCTCTTCCGTAAACAAACCTTCTCCTGTGAGGTGCCTCCTCAAAAACTTTATGGGGCATTTCTTCTTCCATTCCTCTACTTCCTCCTCTGTCCGGTAGCGGCAGGGGTCCGCATGCCAGTGGCCCATCCAGCGGTAGGTTTTCGCCTCGAGAAGAGTTGGGCCTCCGCCGGAAATCGCCCTTTCCCTCGCTTCTTTTGTGGCCGAGTACACTTCCAGTATATTGTTCCCGTCTACAGTAACCCCGGCAATACCGTATGCTTTGGCCCTTTCGCTGACATCTTTGATGTTCATTGTATCCTTTGTGTGCCCGCTTATTCCGTAAAGATTGTTTTCACAGAAAAATATCACGGGCAGGTCCCAGATAGAGGCCATGTTGACAGCTTCATGAAAGCTGCCGATATTGGATGCGCCGTCTCCGAAAAAACAGACAATGACGTTTTTTTTGTTCTGATTGACCAGCGCTATACCGGCCCCCATGGCGATCGGTATGCCTCCGCCGACAATACCGTTCGCGCCGATTATACCAAGGTCGATGTCCGCTATGTGCATCGACCCGCCCTTTCCTTTACAGTAACCTGTGGACCTGCCAGCGATCTCCGCGAGCATCCTCTTTACATCGCCGCCCATTGCTATGCAGTGACCGTGGCCGCGGTGAGTGCTTGTTATGTAGTCGCCCTTTTCCAGAGCAGCGCAGGCCCCTACCGCTGACCCCTCTTCACCTACATACAGGTGCAGGGGGCCACGGTTGAACTTTTCCTGACAGAAATGGGCCACTTTATATTCGAATTGACGGATGCGGCACATCTTCCTGAACATTTCGATCTTCTGCTCTTTTGACGGTGTATATTTTTCCTGCTCTTTCATTTTTAAATTCCTTTTTTGGCATTATTAAAAACAATATATCATTTATTTTTTACAGCAGTTAAACCCCGTAGACGGCATCCAGGACAACTCTCTGTGAATTCCCGGCGTCCAGGCTCTCCATTGCCTTTTTCAATATATTGTCATCGATCCTGTCAAGCATCTTTTCGATACCACGCATGTTTTTGATGCAAAGCTCCGCGGCAACAGTTCCATCCATCCTGAAAGGAAAAATGTCAAATCCTATATATCCGTCATAGCCGGCCCTGCCCACGTAATACATGAATTCCAGGGTCTCCTGGATGTGAACCGTTCCCGCGACGAGATCATCGTCCCAGTCACCGTACGCGTCATTCAGGTGAACATTGAAAAGTTTGCCGTATTTGCCAAGCAGGGCGGCTGACTCGCCCGGTTTTTCCTTGCCCATGAGAGCGTGGCCGAAATCCATGGTTACCCCTACGTTGTCCCCGCATTTTTCCGCGAGAAAGAGGGCCTTCATAACCGTGGGAATGATCAAATATTTCCTCGGCTCTTTCAGCTTGTACTCGAGGCATATCCTGATATCCTTGCTGTGACCGGCTATCTCCTGTATGCTCTCCTGCAGCGTGTCCCACTGTTTTATATAATCCACCTGAAAAGAATAATCGAACCCGTCGCTTCCAAGCCACAGGCTGACAAGCGGGCGGTCGATCCGGAGTGCCAGGTCAATTGCTTTTTTACATGTATCTATTGCTTCCTGACGAAGCTTTTTGTCCGAATGGGTGATCGAACCCAGTTTCCATTTTTTTATTCCGAAGGTATTTATGGTTATACAGGACGTTTTCAGACCGTTGTCCGAAAGCCAGCCCAGATAATCTTTTGGATCTATACCATCGAGATGCGAATCAAAGATCTCCACCGCTTCCATACCGTCCACACTCCCGGCGATCTCGACCAGCTCTTTGAGTGTTGCTGACTTGTCCGTGTACCCGCCGGGACAGAACCTGTCGGCTGCACCGCCGAGTGCCCACAGGCAGGCAGCATACTTGAAATTTCCCATCATTTTTCTCCTTAATTATTGGATTATGTAAAAAAATTTTCAAGATTTTATTATGAATGATTAAGCTGATTTGTCAAGGAAAAAATTTTAAGGGAATTGTTATTACCATGTTCAGCCGTTTCTTTGTTGCAGTATGAAAAATAAATATAATTATTGACAACCGAGTAATTTGTAACTATAACATACAATATGCACGGCTATATAAAAAGAACATTAACAGAACATTTATTAAAATCAATTAATCATTTTCCTGTTACAGCTATTTTAGGGCCTCGTCAATGCGGCAAGTCAACACTTGCAAAAAAGCTTAGTAATAATTTTAAGGATTTCCTCTATCTTGATCTTGAGAGCATCCGTGATATAAATAAATTAAATGACCCTGAATTTTTTTTTGAAATAAACAATGAAAAAATTATTTTCCTTGATGAGATACAGAAAAAGCCTGACCTCTTTTCGGTTATGAGGAGTATAGTAGATAGATATAATAGAAAAATTAAAATAATTATTTTAGGCTCTGCTTCTCCTGCAATGATAAAACAGAGCTCAGAGAGCCTGGCTGGCAGGATTGCCTATCATTATTTAACACCATTTACAATTACTGAATTAAATAACACAAAAAATTATTCTATTAAAAATCATTGGTTAAAAGGAGGTTTTCCGGAAAGTTATCTTGCTGATGATGATAGTATTTCATTACAGTGGAGAAATAATTTTATTCTCACTTTTTTAGAAAGGGATATTCCGCAGCTGGGATTTAATTTGTCATCAATAGTTATAAGAAGATTTTTAACAATGTGCGCCCATTCATCTGCTCAATTATTAAACCGTTCAAAACTGGGTGAATCACTTGATCTCTCACATAATACAATAAGAAGATATATAGAAATTTTTGAGAATACTTTTATTCTAAGAACACTGATGCCTTATTTTACAAATATAAAAAAACGAATGGTTAAATCACCAAAAATTTATTTTAGAGATACCGGTTTATTGCATTCTTTACTGGGTATAACTGATTTTAATGATCTGCTTGGACACCCGATATACGGACAATCATGGGAAAGTTTTGCAATTGAGATGATTTTATCTGAATTAAAAGACTGGACCGGATATTATTACAGGACCAGCCACGGTACTGAGATAGACTTAATACTTGAAAAGGGGATAAAAAAAATTGCCATTGAGTTTAAAAGCTCCACATCTCCATCTGTATCAAAAGGTTTTTATATTGCACTTGAAGACTTAAAGATTGACAAAGGCTGGGTTATCTGCCCGATAAATGAGTGGTATCCACTAAATAATAATATAGCAGTGAGCGGTATAAATGAATTTATAAATTTTATTAATAAATGATCGTGATTTTAAACTGTTCAGTTTATGGATATTCCAGGATTTTATATTATTCCTCTTAACGACACCGGGCGAAATGTAAAAGCTTAAACTGTTTGACAATTACAGCAAAGTGGTTTACAAATATTTTAAACCTATCTAAAACTGATAGAGAAAAATGGAGAGCACACTGCAAAAAACTTATAAACAAAAAGCTTTAAAAGAAAGAAAATCCCCGAGGATCGAGCGGTTAAAAAAAAGGTATTTTTCAGACAGGCTCTATGTTGACAGCAGGAGGGCCCTGTTAGTAACGGAATCATACAGAGAAACCGGGGGCGAACCCGTAGTAATACGCCGGGCCAGGGCACTGGAAAAGATCCTTGGAGATTTTCTTTCTTTTAAAGCTTTTTGTTTATAAGTTTTTTGCAGTGTGCTCTCCATTTTTCTCTATCA
>DRHN01000340.1 GCA_011049595.1 Spirochaetota bacterium
ATCGTACACAGCCTTCATGAAAGAGTTACCGTAGTCGAAGAAATATGTCCCTCTGCCCACCAGGGCCTTTATCAGTTCGAAGTGGCGCTTCAGGCTCCTGTCGACCAGTGTTTTAAAGCGGACCCTGTCTGTTTCAAGAAGCCTCGTCCTCTCTTCAAAGCTGATCCCCTGCGGGCAGTAGCCGCCGTTGTAGGGAGCGTGGCAGGAAGTCTGGTCTGAGAGAAGGTCGACATTTATGCCCTTTTTTACGATGTACTCGAGGAGATCAACAACATTCCCGATGTAAGCGATCGAGACAGGATGTATCTTTGTTATATAACTTTTCGCGATATCGAACACTTCGTCCAGGTTCTGCGAAACCCTGCCGACCCATCCCTGCTCGTGCCGTGTCCTGATCCGGGAAGGATCAACCTCGGCTATGACACCTACCCCCCCGGCGATCTCGATTGCTTTTCCCTGCGCGCCGCTCATACCGCCGAGCCCGGACGACACGAAAAGACGGCCCGCAGGTCTTCATTACTGCCCGTCCCGAGCTTGAGACGTCCGGCGTTGAGCAGTGTGTTGTATGTGCCGTGAACTATGCCCTGTGGGCCGATATACATCCACCCCCCGGCCGTCATCTGACCGTAGTTGGCCACACCCATCTCCTCGGCGATCTCACAGTCTTCCGGGTTATCGAACATACCCACCATGAGCGCGTTTGTGATGATCACCCTGGGGCTCCACTCATGAGACCGGAAAAGACCGAGCGGGTGCCCGGATTCAACGACCAGGGTCTGCCTGTCAGTCATTTTCTCGAGGTACTGCTTGATCAGCCGGTACTGCATCCAGTTCTGAAAGACAGTACCGGTTTCCCCGTAAGTGACAAGCTCGTAGGGGTAAAGGGCGACATCGAAGTCCAGGTTGTTGTCTATCATTACCTGAAAAGACTTCCCTGCCAGGCAGTTTCCCGTGTATTCATGAACGAGTTTCGCCTGAACCCCCTGTCGGGAACCCTCCTTATGCCTTTTATAAATTCCGGCATCCGAGGGAGTGCGTTATCGAGTTTTACTTCCATTTTTTCTTTGCTGTCAGCGGCTGTGCCCAAGGTTCGGCCTCCTTTATCAAAAGTATTGCCTTCTGAAGTCTCCGGGACTTTGTTTGTTTATCGCGATGTACCCCAAAAACACATGTCTAACCGGCAGAGCAGGTTTGCACGGGTGTGCTGTGTAAACCTGTATTGTCAACTGCAACAAATTTTATGGAAAAACATTTCAGGTCATTATACACTATAATAGCTATTTTTTAAAGAGATATCGAAACGAATAATAGCAGTTATTATTCAGACAGGCCTTAGACGGGTTCAGGGCCGCGACAGTTGGGCCGGACGGGTTCGTCCTGTTGGTTTCGGAACCCGGTCTTGAAGCCGTTGTAACGAAAGTGGATGACTCGAGCGTATTACTGGTATTTGCCGGTTAGAAAACCGAACCCCGCGGAGAATGTATGAAAATAGTCGAATGTGTCCCTAATTTTTCTGAAGGAAGGAACAGGGATATAATTAAAAAAATATCCGAAGCCGCCGTGTCTGTCCCCGGGGTATGACACGAACAGGACCGTTTACACTTTCGCGGGAGAGCCTGAAGCGGTCCTGACCGCCGCGTTCGAAGCAATAAAAAGGGGGTCGGAGCTTATAGACATGTCAGCGCACACAGGCGCCCACCCGAGAATGGGCGCCTGTGATGTTTGCCCTTTTGTCCCGGTTTCCGGAATTACGATGCTGGAGTGCGCGGATCTCGCGCACAGGCTTGGACAAAAAGTGGGAGAAGGGCTCGGCATACCCGTTTTCCTGTACGAGAGGGCGGCATCGTCACCCGGCAGGAAAAACCTCGCCGACATCCGGTCCGGGGAATATGAATGTCTTGAAGAAATGCTTAAAAACCCTGAATGGAAGCCCGATTTCGGTCCCGCGGATTACAGCGAGCGGACAAAAAAGACAGGCGCGACCGTGATCGGGGCCAGAGAATTTTTGATCGCATACAACATAAACCTACAGTCAAAAGCTAAAAAGCACGCTTCGACCATTGCCGGAAGGATCCGGGAAAAAGGCGTGACAGTGAAGGATAAAAAAGGAAGACAGAAAAAAATACCGGGCAGGCTAAAGCATTGCAAAGCTATCGGGTGGTATGTGGATGAGTACAAAAAAGCGCAGGTTTCCGTGAATCTCACCGATTATCATGTGACCAACATGCACCATGCCTACGAAGCGGCAAAGGAGGAGGGAATCGCGATCGGGATCATGGTCACCGGGTCCCAGATCGTGGGGCTTGTCCCCAAACGGGCTTTGATCGAAGCGGGGCTCTTCTATCTGAGTAAAAAGGGACAGGCAGCTTTTGTCTCCGAAAAAGAGTCTTTAGAGGCCGCTGTACGGTCTCTGGGGTTGAATGATCTTGCGGTTTTCGACCCGGATGAAAAGATAATCGAGTACCTGATCGGTGAAAAATTTACCTGAAAGGTTCTCCTGAAAGACTCTCAACATCGGGGTATCGGCCATTAAAGTTGTGTTACTTTTCTATTTATGATATTATTTTGAAACCAATATACAAAGTGATGGAGGATGCTATGTCAAAACTTATTAATGTCGGTATGATAGGGTATAAATTTATGGGGAAAGCCCACAGCAATGCTTTTCGGCAGGCTCCGTTTTTTTTTGACACGCCTTTGACCCCTGTTATGAAAGCAATATGCGGAAGGAACGAAGAGGGCGTAAAAGAGGCGGCAGAAAAGTACGGGTGGGAAGGATACGAAACATCGTGGGAAAAGCTCGTAAAACGTGACGATATAGATCTTGTCGATATCAATACACCAAACAGTTCCCACGCGGAAATTGCTATCGCGGCAGCCGAAAACGGAAAGCACATCCTTTTAGAAAAACCCATGGCCATGAACCTGAGCGAAGCGAAAGAGATGGTAAAGGCTGTCAAAAAAGCCGGGGTGAAACACATGATCGGTTTTAATTACCGGAAATTTCCGGCGCTCGCTTTTGCAAAAAAAATGATCGAAGACGGAAAGATAGGTCGCATTTTTCATTTTCGCGCGGTTTATCTGCAGGACTGGATAGTCGACCCGGATTTCCCCCTGGTGTGGAGGATGGACAAAAAGATCGCCGGCGGGGGCGCGATAGGGGACCTTGCCGCCCACATTATCGATATGGCTTTGTATCTTGCAGGTGACATCAGCTCTGTGTCCGCGGTAACCGAAACATTCATAAAAGAGCGTCCGCTGCCGGAAGCTTCCGGCGGGCTGAGCGAGTCGGCGGGAAAAGAAAAAGGCGAAGTGACCGTGGATGACGCGATAATTTCGCTGGCAAAGTTTGATAACGGCGCGCTTGGTACTTTTGAGGCGACGCGGTTCGGGCTGGGGCACAAAAACTACGCTGTGATTGAAATAAACGGAAGCGAGGGGAGCATGCGGTACAATATCGAGAGGATGAACGAGCTCGAGTATCTATCGGGCGAGGATGGGGACGAGCAGGGCTTTAAAACAATCCTCACAACAGACGCAACCCACCCGTACATGGCAGCGTGGTGGCCCCCCGGACACATGCTGGGATGGGAGCACTCGCATGTCAACCAGGTGTATCATCTTCTTGATTCGATAGCAGCAAACAGATCACCCGAGCCTGATTTTTTTGACGGCTTGAAGAACCAGGCTGTCATGGAGGCGATGTCACAATCCGCACAGGACGGCAGGTGGCACGACGTGGAAAAGGTCGAAATATAGTCTTTACTGCGGTCACTTTCTGGGCGGTATACGGATCGATCCCGATTTTTACAACAAACACGATGAGCTTGACAGGTTTCTTGCCATCGTCAGGTCCCACGTTGCTCAAAGGAATTAAAATTGACACTACGTTACGACCCCGCCAATGGAGAAGCTTTCTGGTCTGCGATAAGCAGGATCCCGGGCTGCCCCGGGATCGGGCCGGACATGATTATCGAGCCGATGATATTCGAGTCCGGTGCGTTGTACAAGCTCCCGGAGGTGCTGTGCCGGGCGGGGGCTGACCCGGAGCAGCACCTGCTTGTGGTTATGGACCCGACATCGATGCGGCGGGGAAAAGAGAGCCTCAAACCGCTTGCGATTCAGGTGTTGAAAGACGCAGGATGGAAGCCTGAAAAGCTCGAGCTCAAGCCCGGGCCGGGCGGGCAGCTGCACACTGACCTTGATCAGATAGGCACCGTCAAGGCCCGTATGAACAGCGAGAGCGCGGTGGTCTCCATCGGGTCGGGGACGGTCACAGACATCACCAAGCAGGCGTGTTTCGATTTCGAGCAAAAAACAGGATCGCGCCTGACCTATGTGGCTTGCCCCACTGCCAACAGCGTGGGCGCGTACACTTCCAACGTGGCCTCGGTTTTTATACGCGGCGTCAAACGTTCGATCCCCTCGAGGTTGCCGGACGCCCTGGTTTACGATCTTGAAACACTTCGCGACGCGCCATATGCCATGACAGTTGCCGGTGCAGGTGATATGCTGGTAGGGTTTGTCACCTTCCCTGACTGGTTGATCGCCAACAGGCTTGGTATGGACCCGAGCTATTCCGAGTTTCCGCAGACCCTGGTAGGGAAGCCGGACGAAATATTTCTCGAGAACGCCGGTTCAATACGTGAAGGTTCGCCGGAGGGGGTGGCGGTCCTTGCCAAATTTCTCGCGGCCGCGGTGCTCGGGATATCTGTGCTTCACGCAAGCACGCCGCTTTCGGGCTACGAGCACATAATTTCCCACCTGATCGACCAGCAGGCTGAGGCCCAGGGCAGCCCTGTGGCGATGCACGGGACCCAGGTCATACTTGCCGCTATGGTTGTCGGTGAAGCTTACAGGTATTTCCTTTCAGACTTCGACCCTTCAAGGGTCAGGCCGGATCGCTGCTATCCCGACGAAAATGCGATAAAACAGCGTATAGAAAAAACCTTCTCGCATATCGACCCGTCAGGCGGAGCCGCAGCCGAGTGCTGGTCCGAATACCGGATCAAGCTCGAGGCCTGGCACGCAAACCGCCCCGCTTTCTTACGGTTCCTTTCAGGCTGGGAGCGGGTGCGCGGGGAGATAGAGCGTTTTCTTCTACCCATTGAGCGGATCGCACGGATTCTGACCGATCTCGGTTCCCCTTTGAGCTTTGACGGGCTCGAGCCGCCGGTGGATGAAGCCCGGGTCAAGTTTGCGTTCATGAACGCGCCGTTTATCCGCAGGCGTGTTACACTGGGCGACCTGCTTATCTTCCTGGACTGGGACCGTGAAGCATTGTGGCGCCGGGTGTGGGAGGGGATGAGAGCGGCGGCAGGAAAGTAGCAGTACACCGGAAGGATGATGCATTAGCAGGCATATTCTCACAGGGGTCGATATCGGAACGACTGCCACAAAAGCCGTTTTCCTCGATGCCGATAGGGAAAAACCCCGCAGGATAAGAAATAAACGCAATGGTTTCCTGCACAAACTTTCAACACAACTGGCGAAAACCAAGTCAGTAGTTGTAGTAGAAGACATTAATGTATGGGGGATGATATGGAATCGCCACCTATCCCGTTGGATAATAAACATCTAACAGGGACTACCGGAAGTTCCGGAGGAAAGTTACGCCTGTGGAGATACCTCTGGCGGCGGAACCCTTCAACGACCTTAGGCGGGGTTTACGAGTCATGTATTATTGAAACAGAAACAGATACCAAATATTCCCCTGGGATATTTGGATAAATTCTGTGTAACGGCCTTCTATTCAACTCCTTTACGGCTGAGCCTCTTGCCCAGCGCCTGGGGGGTAATACCCAGAAGCATCGCAGCCGTAGACTGGACGCCTTTTGCCCTTTTCATAGCTTCAGCAATGAGGATATCGCTGGCTTGTGACAGGGTGGGCAGCCTGTCTTTAAAAGTGATCAGCTCCACCGTCTCCACCCTGGATAACACCTGGACATCCCGTCCCATTGCGTCCCTGAACGGCTTTGTGGAAAGCATCTTATCGGTTTGCTTGCTTACCGCGTCGAAAACCATCGCTCTCAATTCTCTGATGTTCCCTGGAAAATCATAGGTCTCAAGAAGCCCATCAAGCTCGGGTGGTGTTGCCAGTTTTTTCTTTGAAAGCTTCTTTGATGCCTCGTCCAGGAAATGGTTCACGAGCAGAGGCAGGTCCTTTTTCCTATCGCGCAGAGGGGGAAGCATTATTTCGTGGGCCGAGAGCCTGTAGTACAGGTCCTTTCTGAACTCACCGGTCCCCACAGCCTCGATGAGGTTTTTATTTGTCGAGACGATTATCCGGGCGTCGGTTTCCATGGTCAGGTCAAGCAGCACAGTTTCAATTTCCCTGCTCCTGAGCAGTTCAATAACCTGCCTGCTGTCGCCTGTGCTCAGCAGGTTATTTATCCCGTTCGACCGCAGCACGGTGAGCTGGCTTTCAAGAACGTGGACATCGTCATCGACCATCAGAACAGGGTAGTCGGGAAATGTTCTCGTGCTCATAGCTACGCCTCCATCTCTGCTTTTGTACCTTAAATAACAATTTCCTTGCTTTTTTTGGCAAGGAGATATTCCCAATCAAGAATGCGGCTTGTCCGCATTAGGGAGCATTATATTCGAAATAATCAATTTAGTAAATTATTAATTTAAAAAACCGGGCTAAACTTTTATCCTGCCTAAAAACAGCGTGCATGGATAATTCATTTAGTTGTAAATAATTGGTGAGTTTAAACAAAGAGCTCATAAACAAAGGTTTACAGGGGTTATCTGCACCGGGCTTCATGCTTTTTACCTTAATTCTTTATATGGCAATCATTTAAGCTGTCATCCCGGGTTGGCATATTAGTTGCAGTATTAAAAGGGAGTGCGTATGAATGCGTACTTAATTTTTTGCGGCCCAGGCTTTGAGTCGTGGATATCAGGGAGGAGATCATGAAAAGATTTATAACGGCAGTTATTGTTTTTTTAATCGGGTGTGTACCGGCAGTTGCTTTTGCCGCCAAAGCAGCAGAGGAATCCGCAGCACCGGTAAGAGGTAAATATCTGGCGGGCCGCGGCATCATCATACCCCCGGATGAGATCTATATTGATTCCTATATAGGGTACATAGATTATAACTATCCAAAACCCGATGAGGATTTCGGGGTAACTCTTTACGCGGGCCACCGTCAGGTTTCTTCCCGCGGCCAGGAGGAAGTGCTGCAGATAGGGATCCAGGGAAGGGAGCTGGATTTTGAGGAGCTGCCGCCGATGAACCTTGCATTCGTTATCGACAAAAGCGGCTCCATGAGTGATCGTGACAAGATGGACTGGGTAAAGGAATCGTTCTACATATTCATAGAAAAGGTGCGGGACATAGATTACGTGTCCCTGATCGTTTTCGACAGTGATGCTCGGGTTGTGTTCCCCTCCACCGTGATGAACACGGCAAAAAAAAGAGAGGATTTCAAGAGATCGGTCCGGAGTATACAGCCCGGCGGGGGGACAAATCTGGTCAAGGGGCTCGAGCTCGGCTACAAAGAGGTGCTTTCCAATTACCGCCGTGAATACACAAACCGGGTCCTTTTTTTGACCGACGGGATCGGGGAATCCGGCGGGATCATCGAGATGGCCCGGGTTTACAGGCGTATGGGTATCAATGTATCCACCATCGGTGTCGGAAAGGATTTTGACCTTCATCTGATGAGAGAGCTGGGGCAAAAGGGGGGAGGGAGCTCCAGGTTTATCTCGGGAAGAGAAGAGATGGAGGAGACCTTCGGGAGCGAGCTGGACAGGATGGTGGTGCCCATCGCCTATGATCTGGACATGAAACTGGAGTTCCTTCAGGATGTGAGGATCCTCGGGACCTGGGGATACGACCACCGGATCCAGGGGAGCACGGTCCATTATTACCTGCCGACCCTGCATCACCGTGATTATGAAACGATTTTGGCATCGGTGTGGATCCCCCTGCTGGATGCGGCGGGAGAAAAGGACCTTTTGCGTTTTTCCCTGACCTACAGCGACGCCGGGGGAAACCGGCGTTCCGCGGGCCCCTAC
>DRHN01000341.1 GCA_011049595.1 Spirochaetota bacterium
ACCCGGTTGTTTATTCCCACAGTCAAAGAAGCTCCAAAAGATGCTGCTATCATGAGTCACAGGCTGATGATCAGGTCCGGCATGATAAAAAAGTTAACAAGCGGTATTTACTCACTCCTGCCGCTCGGGTATAGGGTGGTTAAAAAGGTTGAAAATATAATTAGAGAGGAAATGGATAGAATCGGCTGCAATGAGTTTCTGCTGCCTGTTATTATACCGGGTGAGCTCTGGAAGACGAGTGACAGGTGGTTTTCCATGGGGCCGGAACTGTTTAGGCTCAAAGATCGTAACATGCAGGATTTTGTGCTTGCCCCCACACATGAAGAGGCTTTTACATATATTTTAAAGGACTACATAAAATCCTACAGAGACCTTCCCCTCTCCGTCTATCACATAGGTTTCAAGTTCAGGGATGAAATAAGACCGAGATTTGGTGTAATGCGGGGAAAGACATTTATCATGAAAGATGCCTACTCTTTCCACAGGGAGACGGAGGCCTCGTCACTTGACAGGACCTATAACGACATGGCCGTAGCGTACAGAAGAATATTCGTGAGGTGCGGATTGGAAACCATCCCTGTTACTGCGGATTCAGGGGCGATGGGGGGATCGCTTTCTGAAGAATTTATGGCCCCTTCCCAGATGGGTGAGGAAGAAATAATAAAATGCCCAGGCTGCGGTTACGTCGCTAACAGGGAAAGGGCTGAATCAAAAATAGAGGGTATTGATTATTCGGACACAGGACAAATTACCTCTGTTAAAACTCCCGACATAAAAACTATCGAGCAGCTGGCGCAATTTCTCAAAATCTCCGCAAAAAACACGATCAAATCTCTGGTTTACAAGACATCGGAATCAAAATATGTGCTTGCCCTGATACGTGGAGACCTGGATATGAATGAAACAAAGTTAAAAAATTATCTGAATGTCCCCGAGATAATGCCGGCCGATGGAGAGGAAACAAAAGAAAAACTCGGTATCCCGCTGGGTTTTGTGGGGCCTATCGGAGTTAAGAATGTTACTATCGTGGCGGATCACACTGTCCATGACATAAAGGGCGGTGTAACGGGCGCCAACAAACCGGACTTTCACTATATCAACGTGAATGCAGATAGAGATTTTAAACCCGATGCTTTTGTAGACCTTCGTCTTACCGGTGAAGGAGATCAATGCCCGGATTGCGGCAGCAAATTGAACATGTTCCGGGGCATAGAGCTGGGACATATTTTTAAACTGGGTGACAAATATTCAAAAGCATTTTCGGTATCCTATCTTGATGAGGACGGGAAATCCAGAACACCGGTCATGGGGTGCTACGGTATCGGCGTGGAAAGAACCACCGCCGCCGTTATAGAGCAGAACCATGATGATGACGGTATAAAGTGGCCGATCACTGTCGCGCCGTTTCAGGTGCATATTCTTACTATCAAGCATGAAGGCAAGGTACAGGAAATTTCCGAGAGTATGCATGGTGAGCTTGAGAAAATTGGAATAGAAGTACTTCTTGACGACAGGGAGGAGAGAGCCGGTATAAAATTTAAAGACGCAGACCTGATCGGGGTTCCATTCAGAGTGACGATCGGAGAAAAAGAATTAAAAGACGGCAATGTCGAGCTGTTTGAAAGAAAAACCGGGAAAAGAGAACTTGTTAAATCAGTTGATATTGTCTCCTGTTTAAAAAAAAGGGTAGCCGGTGAAAAGGAAAAATATGAAAAAATTGCGGATGAGTTAGCATAAAACCATCAGTTAAAGAGGGGGTGTGATGAGCAAGGTAGCGGTTATACTGGGAAGTGACTCGGACATAGAGATTTATGAAAAAGTCTCGGCTGTTCTGACGGATTTTGATATTTCGTTTGATAAACGAATAATTTCCGCCCACCGTACTCCGGACGTGTTAAAGGAGTATGTAACGGATGCTCAAAAAAACGGAGTAAAAGTATTTATAGCGATTGCGGGAATGGCAGCGGCGCTCCCGGGTGTGATCGCATCTTTTACAACCCGTCCCGTAATCGGGGTGCCTGTCGCTCTAAAATCTACCGTGATGGCTTTTGATTCTGTTTTTTCAATGCTTCAAATGCCTCCCGGTGTCCCCGTAGCAACTGTCGCGGTAAACGGCGGGATGAACGCGGGGCTGCTCGCGGCAGAAATATTAGCCCTTGAAGATAAAGCCATATTGGATAAACTTTTATCCTTCAAACAGGCACAAAAAGAAAAAGCAGTCATGAAAGATCAGGATTTTCAAATGAGGATCTGAATCACATCGAGTGCATGCAATATCCCATAAAATAACTCTGAAATTTTACAATCAGCTATCGTCTATAAAGAAAAGTTTTTTTATTAGTTCTTGGTGATAACTTCGGCCACGACTAAAGTCGGGCAAAGCCCGGAGTAGCACCAAGAACTAATTATTCAACAAAGGAGCAAAAGAATGCAAAGAGATATTTTTTCGAACATAAGCCCGCTTGATGCAAGATATTACAAAAGCAGCCCCGAGCTTATGGATGCGCTTTCGATTTATTTCTCCGAAAACTCGGTTATTAGGTATGAAGCTGCTGTGGAAGCTGCCATTATGGTGGTAATGGAGCGTCACGGTCTTGTCCCCACCGGTTCCGGTGAGCAGATGAAAAAGGCGAGCGGGTCGATCACTCCCGAGGAGGTTTATGATGAAGAGGAAAAGACAAAACACAATATACGCGCTCTTGTCAATGTGCTGCAGAGATATGTTGATAAAGAAGTTGCGCCTTATATCCATCTGACCGCGACATCTGAAGATATAACCGGTACGGCCGGAGTGCTGAGGATGAGAGACGGCTTTTACAAAGTTGTTATTCCGAATGCTATAAATTTAATGGATGTTCTGCTCGATATTGCAGTCCGGGAAGCCGGCACTGTCCAGATAGGGAGGACGCACGGGCAGCATGCTGTGCCGGTCACGGTCGGGTATCTGTTCTCCGGGTACGTCGACAGGTTCGGTGAAAGACTTTTAAAGATAGTGGAAGCCGTTGAAAACCTGAGAGGAAAAATGAGCGGCGCAGTAGGGGCATATAATGCTTCCTCGCTCCTGTTTGAAGATCCGCGGAAATTTGAAGAGGAAGTCCTCGCGGAACTGGATCTTGAACCGGCAGGTTTTTCATCACAGATAATAGAGCCTGAATACCAGCTTGATCTGATGCACGGTGTTGTGTCCGCTTTTGGTGTACTCGCGCAAATATCAGATGACATGCGACATCTGCAGCGGACAGAGATCGGGGAACTCGGGGAACGTTTTGAAAAAGGGCAGGTCGGGTCCTCAACAATGCCCCATAAAAGGAATCCGTGGAATTTTGAACATGTAAAATCATTGTGGAAGGAGTTTTACCCTAGGATGCTCACACGCTACAGTGACCAGCTCTCCGATCATCAAAGAGACCTTACCAATTCAGCTTCAAACAGGTTTACGGTCGAGGTCGTCACAGCGTTTACTCTTGCTATGACAAGGCTCACAAAACCGTTAAAGAAGCTGGTTGTTGACTACAGCAGGCTGAAAGAGAATCTCTCACTCACGGGAGGCATGTTCCTGGCCGAGCCTTTGTACATATTGCTTGCGTCAAAGGGGATCATGAACGCACATGAGCTGGTAAAACGGGTGACACTCAAAGCTGAAAAAGAAAACATCAGCATTTTCGAGCTGATCAAAAAGGACAGCAATTTCGATAAAATAGCAGAAATGGATGCATGGAAAAACCTTGAAAAAGATCCGGCGAATTACACAGGTAAATCAAAAGAAAGGGCTCTTGAAATATCGCAGATCTGGAAAAAGAGGACCGGCCTAATTAAAAAGAATTGTGAGCAATACAGGGTGATACAAAAAACCTGATTGAGATCTGCATTCAGTCGTTACAAATAAAATACAGGTTAATAAAAATGCACAGCAATGAATTTACCGATGAAAACAACGGTGATAAACTAAAAGAAGCATGCGGTGTGATAGGGGTCATTTCCCGGGACAAAAGTTATAATGTATGCGAGCCTATTTATTTAGGTCTTTACTCCCTGCAGCACAGGGGGCAGGAAAGCGCGGGCATTGCGACCTATTACAACGAGTTTGTCAACATAAAGCGCGGCAATGGGCTTCTGACCAATGTCTTCAAACCTGACGATTTTGAAGTTCTCAAGGGAAATGCCGGCATAGGGCATGTGAGATATTCAACCACAGGTTCAGGTTATATTCAGAACGTGCAGCCGATCATCGCACGGTACTGGGGGGGGATGATGGCAATTTCCCACAACGGGAACATCGTAAACTCAAAGGAGTTGAGAAATAAACTTATCGAGAACGGTGCTATTATTCATTCCAGCTCAGACACGGAAATAATCCTCCATTTGATAGCACAGGAGAAAGAACGATGCCTTGAAAAGGCTATCCTGAGCTCTATACATAAGATCATGGGAGCTTATTCGATAGTCCAGATCGCGGGAGAAAAATTAATCGGGATCAGGGACCCTTACGGGTTTCGGCCTCTTTGTCTTGGAAAAATGATCGAAGGGTATGTGATAGCTTCGGAAACGACCGCTCTTGACATAATCGGGGCGAATTTTTTAAGGGACATCCAGCCCGGAGAGATGGTTGTTTGTGATGGAAATGATATAAAATCCTACATGTTTAAAGAAAAACAGCGCAACGCGTTGTGTGTTTTTGAGTACATATATTTTGCCCGGGCGGATTCGATCATTGACGGTATAAGTGTATATGAAGTGAGAAAAAAAATGGGAAGCGAACTTGCCCGCATGAGTAATATAACTGCCGATGTAGTTATCCCTGTCCCGGATTCCGGGATTACCACGGCAATTGGTTTTTCCAGAGAAGCCGGGATACCTTTTGAAATCGGGCTTTTTAAGAATTCCTATGTCGGAAGAACCTTTATACATCCAGGAACCAGCGAAAGAGGAGCGCGCGTAAAAATCAAACTCAACCCGATCAAAAGCGTTTTAAAAGGTAAAAGGGTTGCGGTCGTTGACGATTCCATCGTTCGGGGCACGACGAGCAAGCGCATTATAAAGATGATCCGCAATGCCGGGGCTAATGAGGTCCACTTGTATATCAGCGCGCCGCCTATAACCCACCCATGTTTTTTCGGGATAGATACATCGATCAAAAAAACCCTGATCGCTTCCACACAGAGCGTTGAGGATATTAGGCGTTACCTCGATGTGGACACTCTGACTTATATTACAATAGATGGGCTTTCAAAAGCTGTCGGTAAACCTCTTAACACACTCTGCTACGCGTGTTTCAACGGAGATTACCCGATCCCTGTAGCCGAGGAGAGTGAAGACGGGAAACTGCTTCTCGAGGAATACAGGGTACTGGAGAGATAGGGGGTTTTATGGGTTTGACATACCGAGACTCGGGTGTGGATATTGAAAAAGGGGACCATTTTGTCAGGGTGATAAAAGAGAAGCTTTCCGGAAGCGAGAAACGCAACATCGGATTATTCGGTGGGATGTTTGAATTAAACCCCGGGGAGTACAAAAATCCGGTTCTTGTGTCAGGAACGGACGGTGTCGGGACAAAACTCCTGCTGGCAAAAGTGGCTGGTAAATACGGCACGATCGGTATAGACCTTGTTGCAATGTGCGTGAACGATGTGATTACATCGGGAGCTAAACCTCTTTTTTTCCTGGATTACATGGCATGCGGGGAGCTCGAGGTAAAAAAAGCGTCAGAAGTCATCGATGGGATCATCGAAGGGTGCAGGCTTTCGGGGTGTGTGCTCCTGGGAGGAGAAACCGCGGAGATGCCCGGAATGTATAAAAAAGGTGATTATGAGATCGCCGGTTTTTGTGTCGGGGTAGTCGAAAAAAAAGAAATAATCAACGGGAAATCTATTGCCGGTGGCGATATTCTTGTAGGATTGAGGTCAAGCGGGATACACAGCAACGGGCTAAGTCTTGCAAGGAAAGCACTTTTTGAAAAAAAGAAGTACCGGTACAGCGCCGTTCATCCCCTCCTGGCCCGCACACTTATCGAAGAACTTTTAATACCTACAAGAATTTATACAGATCCTGTGTGTGAGATAGTAAAAAAGGTGACCGTTAAAGGCATAGCACACATAACGGGCGGAGGTATACCCGGGAACATAATAAGGTTATTGCCTCCCGGATTTGGGCCGAAAATATACTGGGAAAAAATATCCCCCCCCCCTGTTTTTCACATTATTGAAGATGCGGGAGGGATAGAAAAAGATGAAATGAGAAAAACCTTTAATATGGGGATCGGTATTGTTTTTATAACTGACTGGCGCAATAAAGAAAGGCTGGTTTCTCTGTTAAAGGAAAAGGGAGAAGAGCCGCTCATTATCGGTGAGATCATTCCTGCGGTTTAATACCGTACAAGGAGTTGTAATTGTGATAGAGGGAAAAAGAATCGCGGTTTTTATTTCCGGACGAGGCTCGAATTTTAAGGCCATCATGGAGGAAATAAAAAAAGGAACGATCAAAGGCAGGATCGTTCTGGTGGTATCGGATAACCCGGACGCCCCGGGGCTTAGCTATGCCCGGGAGAATAATATTGAATGTGCTGTTTTCAAAAAGAAAAATAGTGATTCGCGATCAGAATATTTTAAAAAAATAATTTCCGAGCTCAAGATGAAAAACATCGAGCTTATTATTCTGGCGGGATTTATGAAAATATTAAGCCCTTATATTGTCGGGCTGTACAGGAACAGGATCCTCAATATTCATCCTGCACTTTTACCGTCATTTCCGGGTGAGCATGCGCAGAAAAAAGCTCTCGACCATGGTGTAAAATATTCCGGATGCACCGTTCACTTTGTGGATGAAGGTGTGGATTCCGGGCCTATTATTGCTCAGAAGGCGGTCGCTGTCAAGGATGGTGATACGGAGCAAACGCTTTCAGACAGAATTCTTGAAAAAGAGCATGTTATTTACCCCGAAGCTGTCAGGTTGTTCTGTGACAATATGCTTTCAGTAAAAGGAAGAAGAGTTTTTACTAAAATGTAATCAATTCAATATAAATAAAAAGGGGTTTCTATGAAATTACCAATAGCTTATAAAGAGATCGACTTAACAAGCGCAAAACTGTTGAGAAGGGGTAAAGTAAGAGACATATTTGACCTGGGGGATAAACTCCTTTTTGTCGCTTCCGACAGGATTTCCGCTTTCGATGTAGTGCTTCCAAACGCTATACCCTACAAAGGGAAAGTATTGAATTCTATATCCGCTTTCTGGTTCAGAAAAGTAAAAGACATTATTCCAAGCCATTTTATCACGGACGATGTAGATGAGTTTCCAATAGATCTGTCCGGGGAAGAAAAAGGGATGCTCGAGGGAAGAAGTTCGCTTGTTTACAAAGGCGAGATGATCGACGTTGAATGTGTGGTACGGGGGTACCTGGATGGTTCCGGGTGGAAGAGCTACAAAAAGACAGGAAAGCTCTTTGATATACCCCTGCCGTCAGGTCTAAAACAGGGTGACAAGCTGCCGGAGCCGTTGTTTACACCTACAACCAAGGCGCAGAGCGGTCACGATGAATCTGTGTCATTTTCTCAGGTGAAAAACGAGATAGGTGAAGAGAAAGCTCAATATCTGAAGGGAAAGTCGATCGAGCTTTACAGGACCGCGTTCGACTATGCTATTGAAAAAGGACTGGTCCTTGCCGACACAAAGTTTGAATTTACCGTTGTAGATGATGAGATCAGGCTGGCAGATGAAATATTCACACCGGACTCTTCAAGGTTCTGGGACAAAACCGACTATAAACCCGGCGGCCCTCAGCCAAGTTACGATAAACAGTATATCAGAGACTGGCTATCCGGTCAGGACTGGGACAGGACCCCCCCCGCGCCCGAGCTGCCCGGGGACGTCATTGAGAGATCTGTCGAAAAATATCTTGACGTATACCGGAAAATAACCGGCCTGAAACTGTCATAAAAAGATATTCATCGATATTTGATACAGATAGGCTTGTCTTATTAGTTTTTTTTTCTAATTGAAAATGTGGTTTGACCGCATCGGGGAGGAACGTTGAAAGTACTGGTCATCGGGAGCGGGGGTCGAGAACATGCTATAGCCTGCTCTCTCAGCAAAAGCAGCCTTGTTGATCGGCTTTTTTGGACACCTGGTAACGCCGGGACTGTAGGTCTGGCAGATAATCCCGGGCTTGCTGTTGATGATTTGGAAGGGCTTTTAAATTTCGCAAAAAGAGAGAAGGTTGAACTCACTGTTGTTGGGCCTGAAGGTCCTCTGGCCGGGGGTATAGCCGATCTGTTTTTCGATCAAGGTCTAAGGATTTTTGGGCCGGTTTCAGCGGGAGCGCGGATCGAAGGGAGTAAAATATTCGCCAAGCGGCTGATGGAAAAAAGCGGCATACCTACCTCTGATTTCGCTGAATTTCACGACATGTCTTCCGCCCGTAATTATATAAAATCAATTGACCCTCCCTATGTTATAAAAGCCGATGGACTTGCCGCTGGAAAGGGCGTGATCATAGCACATACGGCAGATGAGGCCAAAAAAGCGCTGTCCTCAATGTTCGAAAAGAAAATATTCGGTGACAGCGGAACAAAAATCGTTGTCGAAGATTTTCTTGAAGGGGAAGAAGCCACTGTCCTCGCCCTCTGCGACGGAAAAAACGTCCTGCCCCTTATTTCATCTCAGGACCATAAACCTGTTTTTGACGGAGACAAAGGCCCGAACACCGGCGGAATGGGGGCCATTGCGCCCGCCCCGGCTGTAAGCAGGACGGTAATGGACAGAGTGATGGACAGGGTCCTTGTTCCGCTTGTAAACGAGTTCAACGCCGGCGGCATAGATTACAAAGGAGTTATATACGCCGGACTGATGATCTGTGAGGGAAACCCATTTGTGGTCGAATTCAACTGCAGGTTTGGTGACCCCGAAGCCGAAGCAGTTCTGCCGCTGCTTGAATCCGATCTATGCGAAGTGATACTCCAGACGGTTAATGGGGAATTAAAAAACCGTGTTTTAAAATGGAGAGACGGGTACTCCTGCGATGTCGTGCTGGTTTCCGGAGGTTATCCTGGCAAATATGAAAAGGGTAAAAAGATAAACATCCCGGAAACTCAGCATGATGACATAGTGGTGTTCCATTCAGGTACAAAAATGAAAGATAATGTTCCGGTTACAAACGGAGGCAGGGTATTAAATATAGTAGGTTTTGGCAAAACATTAACCGGAGCTGTGGAGAGGGCATACCGGCATGTTAAATCGATAAATTTTGAAAATATGTTCTACAGAAAGGACATCGGGCAAAGAGGGCTAAGAACACAGAAAAAATCAACTTAAAGGGTAACCTTATGTTGCATCGTGTAACAGGGAAACAGCCGAATTCCAGAATGTGTTTTGTTTGCGGATTAAAAAATAAATTGGGCCTCCGTACTTCCTTCTATGAACTGGAGAACGGGGAGCTTCTGGCAATTTTCAATGCCATGGATGGACACCAGAGCTATCCGGGAATAGTGCATGGCGGGATCGCGATGACTGTTCTGGACGAGACTATCGGGCGAGCTATATTGATCAAGCATAAAGAGCCCGTATGGGGTGTGACCATCGAGTTCAGCGTGCGTTACAAAAAAGCGATACCGCTGGGCAATAAACTGAGGGTTGTTGGCCGTATCACCAGGGATTCAGGCAGGCTATTTGAAGGCACCGGGGAGATACTCCTCCCTGACGGCAGCATTGCGGCCGAGGGTAAAGGAAAATATTTTAAGAAACCTGTTGAAGATATTGCTGATTTCGATTTTGAAGCCCAGGAGTGGAGGGTGGTCGAACTGCCTGATGATCCGAAAGAAGTCGAAATATAGGATCCGTCGGCGGAACCTCGCCCGCCGTCTTCCTTAGAGGGTTTTAAATGTGGAGGCGGCGGGAATTGAAACTGTTTTATGCTCGTTTCCCTTTGTAGCCATTTGTAACCTGTTGTTCATAATTATAAATATCCCCAAATAAGTATTGTTATTAACATTTATAAGAATATATTTGTTAAGATTATCCATTAAAAACCTTAATAAATATTATTCTATAAAATCATCAATATCAATTATTTGCGCGCTTAACTGATTTTGCAATTTGCACCGTAATATCCATTTATTCCGCTCCTGTCTGCTATGTTCTTCCTCTTCACCTGGGAGCAGTAGATTGAAAAATTTTAAATATGAAAATTGAGATTCCCACTTTACGCCTGGTTGAAATTCTTTGAATAATATATATTTTCCAAACCGCATCTCGCCTCCGATAGGTTCCATCCTGGGACCGTCAATCTGTATGCGAGGCCGCAACCATAGGGCGGGCCAACGATAGCGCCACCAACATTCAGGCCGTTCGCCAAAGGGAAGGAAGGGGCGGAAACTATTCATTTGTGTCCCTAATAAGCTAAATAAATAATTTTCATGTTTGAAATATGCCTTTTTGCGCTCGGCGTCATTTTTGAAAACATTCTCATCATTAAAATAATGGCCTCTTATCAAATGATATGCCTGTTTGTCTGTTAACTCTCGGTCCACGTCATTTGTCCGTGTCAATAGTTTTTGTTTCATGTGCCTGGCGGCCTTCCTACCTCCTTCGGAATTTCTAAGTTAAGCCCGATTGCCTTCCAACCGGTTATAAACCTGTTAAATGCCTCTTTTTCAACGTCAAGGGCCGGGTTTTTCTTTGTTAATGTCCCTGATTTGTAAAACGCTCCGTTTTCCGTTATTTTTTCCCGGGCCTCGCTCATATGATCAAAACTTTTTAAACAAATTCTCAAAATTACTAAATGATGAAATTCGAGCTTAAATTCAGACCGCAGCCGATCCCAGATCCCGCGCGCCTCGATGCTCAAATGATTTATTGCGATTATTACCGACATCTTAACCTCATTAAAAAAGGTTTGCAAGAATAATTTTTTTATGCGTTTTGCTTCCTATCCGCTATACAAGCGCGATCCATGGAAATCGGATCACCTTATACCCTTTCAAACTCACTCAAATACGCTCCTGACCCCTTATCATAATTTTGTGAAATAAAAGACGCTGCTCAATCGTCGTTCTGAATCGGCTCAGCTTCTGCGATTGCTCGGGCACCAGGAATGACCCACGTGAACATATCCGTCTTTTAAATCCTCGTCCCGAAGTGCGAGGATCTCGCCTTGCCGCATTCCGGTAGCCGCTGCCATTAAATTGATAGAGCGATATAGGAGATAGTCTCTACTACGTACGATCGTTCTGTTTCCAAATTCTCATAGGTGCGATAATAATAAACGCTGATACCTTTTTTGGTAGGACGTTTGTAAAG
>DRHN01000342.1 GCA_011049595.1 Spirochaetota bacterium
GAATCCGGCAACTTATTGATTACCTACCAAAACGGCGATCCCAATGGACTGCTAAAGAATCTTGCCGCCATGTTTGAAAAAAGAGAAGCAACGAACCTCAATCACGTATCCTGGTGGGGCGGCCGCGGGGTTAAGATTGAAATAGGAGATCGATTTTCATTCGCAAATGGTCCCTAAATAGGGTAACTCTCGTGGTCCTCAAAAGCTGCCGGAATTGTCTGATTATAATAAATATTGTTGAAAATTTTTAATTTTCTGATATAATTAAATATAAAGATAACTTAAATTTAAAAAAAACTTGACAAAAAATCATAAATATGTCAAAGTTTAAATAGCTCATCTGCCACGTGTAGAAGGAGCCGAGAGACCGTCTTATGGCGGTCTCTTTTCTTTATTGCAAACGATTATCATACATCGTTTGTACATTTCTTCTATAGTTACCATATTCAAAAGGATAAACTTCATCTTTATCAGTATTTTCAATTAATAATTTTATCCAATGCAAATGTCGAGCTCGATGTTCATTAAAACATCTCTCTCTATTAATATTATTTTCTTTTGTTATTAGGTGCCAAAACCCTTCTTCCTTATTTTTTCTATCAGGAAGAATTCTTGAATCATGATACACAGGTAAGTTGTTATATTTCAATTTCATGTGAGCGGACCTGCATAACCTTAGTAATGATTTTACGTGAAAAATCATACATATTATTACATAAAACTTCGTGTAACTTTTTGACTTTTAATTGAGACTTTGTGTCCTTTATATCTATATATATATTGTACTTATCTTGAGGGCTTAATATCGTCTTTAACATATCAAAATATATTTTATAATAAAAATCATCATGAGTTTGGGTAAATCTCTCCTGGTCAAGTATTGTTTTATCTGGCACAATTAATGCGCGAAAATGAAGATTTTTATTATTAAAAAAATAATCAATTAAATCAATATAGAAGTCTAAGTTTGCAGAAGATACTTTCGTTCATTTAATTTCAAAATTATCTCTTGATAAATTGTGTTTTTCCTTTATATTGCGGATTGTAACAGATGTATTTCGAACTTCATTTTTTGGACACCAAATACCCCCAATAACCATAACATCTATATGGTCTTTTTCGAGATGGCAACTTTCATCACAATAGATATTATAAGTTATATTCATTGCTTTTTACTCTTTATAAAAATTTACTTAGCATTAATCCTAAGACTAATTTAAATATTTCTATTTTATTTTACAAGAAATATTCATCTTGTTTATTAATCCACACTTAATTAACCACCTGGAATAAAAATACTGAGCAAAATACTGAGCAATTTAAAAGTAAAAAGCAGAAAAATGTAGACAAACATAGGTAAATAAGTGTTGACATCGGTATACCTAAATAGGTAAGATATATAAACTTAGGTAAATACAGACAAAGGTAGGTAAAAAACCGCTCTACCTTCGAGGGTAAGGCAATGTTACATTTTTTATAGACCCTTGCCTTTATGGTATAGGGTTTTTTTTGTTTACATTGATTTGTGACAGACTGGGGGTATTTTAATTTGCCGGTTCGAGTTTTACTGACGATTATTTTTTTTCTTAGCGTATTTTCTCCTCTCGCTGGCGGGACAGGAGTGGACTCCCGGGGCGTAAAGGTTACTGTACCGGATGAAAATGTCAGGATAGTTTCTCTTTCTCCCGGCGGGACAGAAACATTATACGCCCTCGGTTTGAGAGATGAAATTGTGGGTGTATCGGATTTTTGTAACTACCCAGTTGATTTTGTGGAAGGGAAACCCAAAATGGGCGGTTATTCGAGCCCCAACATTGAAAAGATCCAGGCAGTTTCGCCTCACGTGGTCCTGTTAACTACCGTCGTCCCTATCCAGGTAAAAAACCAGTTTGACAGGCTCGGGATAGCTATGTTCGTTACCGAACCGAAGAGCCTGGCACAATTCTTAACCCTGATAGCACAGATGGGAAAGATGTTCGGCCGAGACAGGGAAGCTCAGAACCTCGTCATGAGCATGCAGAAAGAGGCAGGAGAAGTTACGCAGGCCATCCAAAGTAAAAGCATCGCGCCTGTCAAGACATTTATAGAGATCTTTTACAACCCCTATTTCGCGGCTGGTAGAAATACTCTGCCGGGTGATATTGTTACTCTTGCCGGAGGCGAGGTGGTCCCCAAAACCTCAAAGGATTACCCGCGTCTCAACGAAGAAAGCCTGCTTATATTGAATCCCGAGGCTATCATTCTCGGGCATATAACCGATATGGAAACCTTTCTGGAAACACACAGGAATGTCGCGGGGATACAGGCCATCCGGAACAATAAAATATTTACACCGAACCCGGACGAGTTTTTACGCCCGGGACCGAGGGTAATGAAATCACTGAGGGAGATTGCCCGGTTTCTTCATCCTGAGGCTTTTTAGTCCGGAATTCCCACAAAAATTAGCGAGAAGGGGAGTTGGATATTATAAATGGGAACAAGACGGAAAAGCTACATCAGCCTGCTGGTTTTGTTTGCTGTTTTATTTATTAGTTTTGTTATCAGTATTTCCATCGGGCCGGTTACAATCCCATTTAAAAATACAGTAAGAGTACTTCTGGCAAAGTTGTTCAATTTCGACGTGATAAGTATTCCTGAAATCCAGAACGACATAATCATAAAATTGAGAGTACCAAGGGTGTTCCTCGGCATGGCCGTCGGCGCGGCGCTGTCGATTTCCGGTCTTGTTTTCCAGGCTCTTTTAAAAAATCCTCTGGCAGACCCGTACACTCTCGGTATATCCGCCGGTGCGGCTTTCGGCGCAGGGCTTGCTATTTTCCTTTCCTACGTTCTGAACCCCTATTTTAAGACTCTGCTGCCGCTGTTCGCATTTATCGGTGCGGTGGCAACGGTTTTTCTTGTCTATTTTCTCGCGAGAACGAAGGGAAGGGTACAGATACTTACTATTATTCTGTCAGGCGTTGTCGTGAGTTATCTTTTTTCCTCCGGGCTTGTGCTGATCATGTCTCTGCTTGGGGACAAGTCGTATGAGATAATATACTGGTTAATGGGGAGCCTTGCGGGGTATCGCAAATATTTACCGCATGCAGCCGCAGTGATATTTATTATTATAGTGTTTACATTTATTTTTTTTCGTGACCTGGACCTCATGTCTTTAGGCGATGATCAGGCATCAAGTTTAGGCGTGAACACCGAGTTCATAAGGATTCTGCTCTTTTCAACGACATCACTGATTACCGCGATTGCGGTTTCACTCACCGGAACCATCGGTTTTGTAGGTCTTATTGTCCCGCATTCTATGCGGATGCTTTTCGGTCCGAAGCATAGAATACTGGTGCCCGCCTCTGTCATAGCCGGCGCTTCTTTTCTACCATTGTCCGATACGCTTGCAAGGACAATCCCTTCGTTGCTGTTTCAGAGCGGGATGGAGATACCGGTAGGAGTGGTAACGGCCTTGTTCGGGTCTCCCTTTTTTATTTTTCTTTTAATTCGCGGAAAAAAGAGGTTGTGGTTTTAATGGGAATAGCAATAGAAGCAAAAAATCTTCATTTCAGCTATAATGGGAATCCTGTTCTGCAAAATATTTCCCTGTCCATAGAAGAGGGTGAATTTTTATCTATCCTGGGGCCGAACGGTTCTGGTAAGACCACTTTTATAAAAGCGCTTACGGGTATTATCCGGGATATAAGCGGTGAAGTTAAGCTGTTTGAAAAGCCTGTGTCCTCTTACAGAAGGAAGAGTTTTGCCAGGCATGTCTCCTTTTTACCGCAAGATCCGCCGGTCTCCCTGCCTTTTTTTGTTAGAGATATCGTGATGATGGGCAGGTTTCCCTATATCAACAGATTTGAAATGGAAAAGAGCCGTGATGTAGAAGCGGCGGAAAACGCCATGGATCTGATGGACGTCGGTCATCTGGCAAAAAGACATCTGATGGAGCTTTCAGGCGGGGAAGTTAAACGAGTCTTTATTGCCCAGGCTGTGGCACAGGAATCCAGGATCCTGTTTCTTGATGAGCCCACAGCTAACCTTGATATAAATTATCAGGTTGAAATATTCAGGATCCTTAAAAAATTTAACGATGAAATGAAAAAAACGATCGTCCTGATCACACACGACATAAACCACGCGGCAAGATTCGCAAAGAGGATTGTGCTTTTGAATAAGGGTGAAATAGTAAAAAAAGGGGCTCCGGAAGAGGTGATAAATTCAAAAGACCTTAAATCGGTGTTCGGCACGGATGTCTGTATAAAATATGACAGTGAAAAAAAGCCGTACATTCTCATCTGACCGGATATAAAATTTTGTATATAAGGCAAATCGAGAAAGGTGCAAAAAAATGAATAAAATCAAAATCGAAACCCCGGATAAAAATGAGATTGAAAAACAAGGGATAAATAATTGGGGAATATGGGAGAAAGAACCTTCTGAATTTGACTGGGCTTATACCCGGGAAGAGCACTGCTTAATTCTTGAAGGCAGGGCATTGATCGAGACGGATGGTGATGTCATTGAGATCAAAGAGGGAGATTACGTGGTTTTTCCTGCAGGTATGAAATGCAGGTGGATAGTAAAACAGGGGATAAAAAAGTACTATGAATTCAAGTAAGTACGTCCGCGGGTTATTTTATTCCCGTTCCTTCGCAAGCCTCGTGCACCGGATACTATATTATGTTTCGATAGCTTTGAGGCAATTTTTACAGGTGCCTTTTAGATAGAAGTGCCTTTCTTTAACCTCGTGTTCTTCCGCAATAACCATGTCTGCATAGGAAGGTTCAACAGGAATATCAAAGATACTCCCGCATTTAAAACATTTGAAATGCGCGTGCACCCTGGTCTCCGGATCATATCTTATTTCGTTTGCATCGATAGTCAGTCCGGAAACAATCCCGCTATTTTGAAAAAGGTTTAATGTGTTGTAAATCGTTGTCTTCGATAAAGTCGGGATCTCCTTTGCCAGCTCGGTAAAAATCATTTCCACTGTGGGGTGGGTGATCGTCTTAGCCAGGTATTCATATATTTTTAATCGCTGGAATGAAGGGTTTATACCTTTATCTATGAGGTATTCTTTTACCGATTCAATAGAGTTAAGCTGTGTGCCCATTTTCGTTCTGTATTATTTTTAAAGGCGTTTATTTTTTAGATGGAGGACAAAAGTAAATAAAGCTAACTCCGGACACCCGGAATCACAAGCGGCTGGAGACCCCAGCAGCCGCTGTTATCCGCATGTATTTATCAGTCGAGATCTATACAGAGATCACCTCTTTTACTTCAGGGACTTCTTCTTTGAGTATTCTTTCGATCCCCATTTTCAGGGTCATCTGGCTCATCGGGCATGACCCGCATGCGCCTGTGAGTTTTACTTTTACGATACCGTCTTCACCTGCTTCGATCAATTCTACATCACCGCCGTCAGCCTGAAGCGATGGTTTGATCTTATTTAACGCGGATTGGACTCTTTCTTTCATTATTTATCTCCTCTGAACATATTTTTATGATATTGAAACATAGTTGTAATTATTTCAATAAAGTTAACATCATTTTGCAAACTTTTCAAGTTTTTTGTTACCTCTGCGCCCCGGCCGGGCTGGCTACGGCTTGTTCCAGGTATTCCTTTACAAGGCCGTTCAATGTCACAGACTCAAGGTAATCAGTGTAGATTTTGTTGAGATTGACCCAGACCCCCCTGGCGATGCAGATGCCTGCCCTTGTGCAGGCGGAAAGCTCATCAACACACTCCGAAACAGCAGTATCACCTTCAAGGAACCTTACGATCTCAAGCAGATTAATGTCTGCCGTGTCCCTCGCAAGAAAGAAACCACCACCCCGCCCTTTGCTGCTGTTTAGCAAACCATACTTGCGAAGCCTGGTAAATATATTTTCAAGATAACGTAATGATATTTTTTCACGCCTCGCGATGTCCTTTAAAAGTACCGGCCTCCCGTTGTAATGAGCGGCAAGGTCAACTAATGCCCTCAACGCGTATATGGATTTTGTCGATATTTTCATTGTTTTTGTTTTACTGCGGGCTTTCGTCATTGAAAAACACATCAACCTTTTTTACGTCCCACAGCGGTATCAGCCTTTCGATTATTTCCTCTTTTATGTTTCCCGCAAAGGGATGGACAGATTCAAGATCTACAGTGATCGTTACCGTCCCGTCTTTTAATTCGATGTTTTTTACAAAATTCACTTTTAAAACTTCGAGTCCGGTCAGGGGATTGATAACATGGGCCAGACGTTTTTTTATTAAATCTAAGCTTGTGGATTTTCTATCCTTTATCAGCCCCATCTTGTGCTCGTAGTTTTCAATAGCAGTTTTCAGGGCATCCACGGCAAGAACAGCACAGTGGACTTTGGCAGGAGGTAAACCTCCCAGTGTATCGGAGGCTTGCTTCCATGTGATCTTTTTTGCCTCGTTGATCGTTTTATTTTTTGACAGCTCGGTTATGATTGATGCGGTGGCGATATTTGAGGCGCAGCCGTAGGATTTAAATTTTATATCATCTATAGATTTTTTAACCGGGTCTATTTTAAGGTAAAGTTTTACCATATCACCGCAAGCAGGTGAGCCTTCTGTGGCAACGGCATCAGGGTTTTCTATTTCCCCCACATTTTTTGGATGCGCGAAATATTCTAAAACTTTTTCTGTATATGGAAGGGCCATCTCGACCTCCTGGTTTAATTTTAAAAACATGAATTAAGCCGGGCAAGCCCGGCATCGTCGGGCTTGCCGAATTTATCGGGTCTCCCGGCGTAGCAACAAGAACTTATTAGTTCTAAGTGGGAGTCGCAGCCAGCGGGCTGAGCTCCCTCAGTTTTGTCACAACCTCTTTTACATGACCAACGGTGTAATCAATATCGTCCTTTGTCGTGAATTTACCGGGTGAAAAACGGATCGATCCGTGGGCCCGTTCATGAGAGAACCCCATGGCCATGAGCACATGGCTTGCCTGAAGAGCGCGAGAGAAGCAGGCGGACCCGGTAATGACCGCTATGCCCCGCATATCCAGATGTAAAACAACAGATTCCCCCTCTACGTAATTAAAGGAAACGTTCATGTTGTTGGGCAACCTTCTGTTAAGGTCCGATGATCCGTTCAGAAGAATACCTTCAATATTTAGCCTCAGTTGTTCATAAAGGTAATCCCGAATGGATCTTGTTTTTTCGATGTCTTTTTCAGAAAATATCTCGCAGGCTTTTCCAAAACCTGCTATGCCGGGGACATTTTCGATCCCCCCGCGGAGGTTGAACTCCTGAAATCCCCCGTCATTGATTTTTGTTATTTTTACGCTGTCGGAAACATAAAGTGCACCCGTTCCTTTTGGCCCGTAAACCTTGTCGGAGCTTACGCTCAACAGGTCTATCCCTGTGGATTCAACATCGACCGGTACCTGTAGGAATGAATATGAAGCATCAGTGTGAAAAAGGGCCCCGGCCCTGTGAACTACTTCAGAAATTGCATCAAGGTCCTGGATGGTCCCGATCTCATGGTTGCCGTGCATTACACTTACCAGCAGAGTTTTGTCATTTAACAGGGACTTGAGGTGATCGATATCAACAAACCCTTCATTATCGACATCTATGAAATCCACGTTAAAGCCATGTTTTCCCAGACTCTTCGCGGAATCAAGCACGGAGAAATGCTCGATCTTTGATACTATTAGCCCTTTTCTATCGCTGCCCCGATTCGCGAGGGCTGTTCCTTTTAATGCGATGTTGTTGGCTTCCTCCGAACCTGAGGTAAACACAATCTTATTGTTACCCGCATTAATTTTTCGGGCGATAATTTCGCGTGCCTTTTCAACGCCTTCCTTGGCTTTTATCCCAGGGGTGTGTGAGAATTGAGAGCTTGCCACCGCATAATTTTCCAGATAAAAGCGGTTCATGTATTCAACAACACTATTATCTACCCTTGTTGTAGCATTGTTATCAAGATAAACTTTTTTTAACCCCATAGGTTTTCTCCTTGTGGAATTGACAGGTTAGCATTGAAGAAAGAGTTTTAAATAAATAAAGAGATATCAGCATCTTTTGTTACGTAACAGTATTTTCCAACCGTTGCGAACTCACTGACAAGGTCCGTTCTCAGGTCTTCCTCTTTAATACCCATGAGCTCCATGGTCATGGTACAGGCGATGATTTCTCCACCCAGTTTTCTGAAATTTAACGCCAGCTCATCGAGTGAAGCCACGTTGTATTTCTTAACCCTTTGTTTGATCATGAATCTCCCGAGACCGAACATGTTCATCCGGGAAAGCGGAGCTTTTTTGAACCCCTTGTATCTCAGGGCCATTAATCCCCAGAATGTAAAAAACAGTGTAACCGGGAATCCCATTGACAGGAAACCGTTCCCAACGATAAAAGCGCTCATGATTTTATCAAAGTCTCCGCTGTGAACTACCATTGTCACATTTTTACTTTCCATGTTTAATTTCTCCGTTTCGTGTAAATACATATTATTAAGCGCATGTTTTTACACAGTAAATGTGATGTGCCATTTATTATCTTCATTAACTTTTTCCAGTATCTCTTTTTCAAGAACTTCAAGGATCAGTGGAATTTCTTCGAAAGATTGTGGATGCGTGCCGATGACCCTGATCACGTCGCCAGTCTGCGCCTCCATCATTGCGGCCCTTGTTTTTATGAGCGGCATCGGGCAGTTATCGCCGGTGCAGTCTACAAGTTTTGAGATATTGAGTTTTGAAAAGTCGATTTCCATTTCTCACCTCTTTTTAATATCACCAATATAGTGATATTAAAATACAGTATTATCCCGCAGAAGTCAAGAATATTATAAAAAAAGTAAGACATTGATGAGAAAATTTAACAAAATCAGATCAGTATAATTGAGGATATCAAATTACCCGGCTGGATCGTAGTGGTGCAGGAAATCCGGGCCGCGGGCAGAAATAGATTTATCCTGGTGGCTTTTTCAATCGTTATTCACTCATTCTATTACGTTAAAGCAGCGGAGACATATCATTGAACAGGAAAGTAAACCGATCAGTCTTCTGTCAGGATATCCTGGTCGTACATCTGCTCGAATTTGAGCTTGTGTTTTGCCTCCTCTGAAGCCAGCTTGAGAAAAAGCTGCTTTGCACCTGCGTCGCTGCTGCTGTCGGCAAGGTCGTTGTACAGTCTGGTGGAAGCCTCTTCTCTTTTCATGGCGGTTATCAGGATGTCCTGGTAGCTCATATCTCCAGAAAAAGGGGCTTCAACAAGATACTCGCTTATGCGGAGGTTTTGAATTTCCGCAACATCTTTCTGGCTGATATCACCGGTGCGGATACGCTCCAGTATTTTTATATGACCGTCTTCTGTTTGTCCCAGTTCCTGCAGGAGCTTTTTCCTCTCCGTAAATTTTACAATGTTCTGCAGTTTACGGTAAAACTCAACCGCCTCTTTTTCACGTTGAAGCGCAAAGTCAATGATTTCGTTGAATTTTTTATCGTCAGGCATATATCCATCCTTTATAGTGGTGTTATAAAACAAGCCTAAAAATACTTATTTTATTCTTCTTCAGGTTTTATTTCCAGTATATCCACAAGGGCCGCGGGTTCAAGCCTGAATGGTGAGCCTTTTCCTTCATAAAATCCGTGAGACCCGATTAAATGGATGTGTAAATCCGTGAAAATTATTTCCACATTTTTTTTCATATTTCGGACGGTGATGTTTGTTTTCGGCAATATCCCGGGGTCCCCGAAAGGGCAGGGGAGTTTTCCCCGGACCGAATCAACCCGTATCTCATAGTGAGGAGGCACACTGATAAAATCTCCGAGTCCTGTCATCCCGGCATCACGAAGCACGATCATCCTGTCTGCAATCTGACGGTGTGTCAATTTAATTCTCCTGACCCTCGCTTCATCATCCTCGAGTATATCGATAAGGTTTCTCTGATCGCTGCCCAAAAACCCGTCCCTGGTTATCACTCCCGGCTGCAGCTTTTCCTGAATGTTTTTCATTTGCACTGTCTGTTTCATTTTAGCACCCCTAATGCGGGAAAGCGGCATTCTTTATTAAAAGAATTTTCTTGCCAAAAAAAGCAAGAAAATTGATATTAAGGTCCTAATGCGGGAAAGCCGCATTCTCGATCATAAAATTTTCCCTGATTAAAATACAAGAAAATTAGTATTACGGTCCTGAGGTTTTAACTTCTAATATTCATCACCCGAATTTGTCATAAAAGATCAGCTTTTCATCCAGCCCATTTTCCGTGAGAGTCGCGATTGAAGCGTCTATCATGCCCGGGCTCCCACAGAGGTATGCTTCGATGTTATCGTCTGAGCCAAGATGGCGGGACAGTACATCGGTGATTAGCCCCGTTTCACCTTCCCATTTATCCTCCGCGAGGGGCTCGGAAAGTGCTGGTATAAAAGAAAAATTAGGGAGCTTTTTCTCAAGGTCTCTCATATCCTCCACAAGAAAAAGGTCTCTTTTCGACCGTGCGCCAAAGAAGTATGAAGTTTTCCTGTCAACCTTTTTTTCAAGCATGTCATTGAGCATCGATTTGATGGGCGCCATACCGGAGCCGCCGGCGATAAACACCACTTCACTATCAGTATCCCTCAGAAAGAACTCCCCATAGGGTCCGTTTATTGTGACCCGATCACCCGGTTTTAAATGTTGAAATACATAAGTGGTACATATCCCGTTCGGCACGTAGCGAATTTCCAGTTCCAACATGTTTTTTACCTCAGGGTTTGTGGCCATTGAATAAGCCCTGTAAACAGGCTCAGCGGTCAGCTCGTATTCAGGTACCTGGAATTGTATAAATTGCCCGGCCTTGAAATTTATCTCCCGCGGTTCGATGAGTTTTAAAATGACCTGTTTTATATCGTACGTGAGATCTTTGATTGAGACAACCTCTGTGAGGTACTCTTTCACGTTGAAAAGTTCTTCCGGTATCTGTATCGAAATATCTTTTTTCAGCTTTATCTGGCAAGAAAGGCGGATGCCTTCTTTTTTTTCATCTTCCGAGATCCATGGAAGCTCGGTAGGCAGGTATTCCCCAATTTCACTTGTCACTTTTACCTTGCACAATCCGCAGGACCCTTTTCCCCCGCAGGCAGAAGGTATGAATATTTTCTGCTCCATAAGCGAGCCGAGCAGCGGTTTGCCGCCTTTAACAACGACCTCTTTGTCATTGTTGATATTGATCTTTACGTCGCCGTAGTTAGCGATCGTGGCGTCAGCAATGATCATGAGGACAGCGAGAAAGGTTGAAACTCCGCATATCGCTCCGATTCCGATCAGAAGTGTCGCTACTGGCATTTACAAACCCCCCTGGTGAATGTCGTTCAGGATATTTTTATCATCCCGGAAAACCCCATGAAAGCGAGCGCCATTATCCCGGCTATTACAAGCGCAATACCTGCCCCGGCAAGGCCTTTCGGTACCCTGGATCTTGCCATTTTCTGTCTGATGCCTGCCATAGCAATGATCGCGAGCGCCCATCCGATACCGCTCCCGAGCCCGAAGAAAAATGATGAAAGAAAATTGTAGTTCCTGATCACCATGAACAGGCTGACGCCGAGTATAGCGCAGTTGACCGTGATAAGGGGCAGAAAGATCCCAAGTGATGCGTAGAGTGTGTCCGAAACTCTTTCAATGATCATCTCGATCAGCTGAACAAAAGCTGCGATTATTACAATGAACACAATGTAACGCAGATAGACAAGCTCGAGAGGCAGCAGAATGTATCGGTATGCGAGCCAGTTGAGCACGCTTGTGACAGCCAGGACAAAGATCACAGCCATCCCTAGGCCGGCAGACGTTTTTACCTCCCTTGAGACTGCCAGAAATGAGCACATACCGAGATAATTGGTCAGGAGTATGTTGCTGGTAAAGATCGCGGCGAAAAAGATCGCGTAAAATGTAATGCCTGTACTCATTTTTTCTTCCCCCCTTCTTCTTCGGAAAAACTCCCTTTTACGATCCAGATAAAAAGCGCGAGCATAAAGAACGCCCCGGGGGCCATTACCATGATAGACCAGTTGGTCCACCAGCTGCCAAGTACCTTTATGCCCCAGATAGAGCCTGATCCCAGAAGTTCCCTGAAAAAGGCAATAATAAGAAGCACATAGGAGTACCCGATGCCCGAAACAGCCCCGTCGACAAACGAAAGCCCCGGCGGGTTCGATAGTGCGAAAGCTTCGGCCCTTCCCATGATTATACAGTTTGTGATAATTAATCCGACGTAAGGCCCGAGCTGTCTGGATATGTCCGGCAGGTATGCTTTTAACACGATGTCGACAATGATCACATAGGACGCGATAATCAGAGTTTCCACCATCATCCTTATTCGTGAAGGGATATACTCCCGCATGAGGGAGACAGTCAGGCTGGAAAGACCTGTAACAAAGATCAGCCCGACACTCATGACTACCGTGTTTTTAAGCGCGTTCGTCACTGCTAGTGTGGAACATATGCCTAGCACCTGGGCAAAAACCGGATTGTTTTTACCCAGGTCATCTGAGAAGATTCTCTTGATCTTAAAGATTTCCATTTTTACTCCCCGTTACTTGTAGTTCCTTATGATCTCCGGTATCTCTTCAGACGACAAATTTACTATATCCATCACAGCGTTTGTCGTGTAGGTGGCACCGGTGACCGCCTGAAACTGATCATTGCCCGCCGGTTCACCTTCAGCGACTTTTGTCAGCGGGCTTATCTTCCCCCGGAACTGCTCTTTAAACCAGCTCTCGGATATTCTTCCGCCGAGTCCGGGAGTTTCATTCTGATCGATGACCTCAACACCCTTGATCGATTTGGTCTCACTGTCAAAAGCCACAGCCATTGTTATTTCCCCCCAAAGACCAGCGCCTGTTTTTATAACCACGTTGGCATTGACGGTCTCAAGGTCGTCTGCGTAGACGTTGAAGTATTTAATATTTCCATCCTCATCTTTGATTTCTTCGACCCTTTCAACATAGATCTCCTCTATTTTATCAGGCTCTTCAGGAGTGGATATATCCGCGGAATACAGCACGGCCCGTTTGAATCGTATTGTCGCGTTAAACTTTATTTTGTCTTTTGTGATCGTGTATATAACCGTGGTCACTGATATGAAAACAAAGGTAATAACGAACATAAAGAGCACGGGAAATATCCTGGTTTTGAACTTTTCACTGCTCATTTTGTGTCCCCCTTGCTCATTTTAGCCTGCTTGATATAATAATCAATTATTGGAGCGAACATGTTCCCAAGAAGTATGGCGAACATAACGCCGCCGGACCATATGGAAAAAACCCTGATTATTGAGGACACAACACCGACAAACCCCCCGTATATCCATCTCCCCGTGTTTGTCTGGGACGCGGAAACAGGGTCGGTAGCCATAAAAAGAGAGCCGAGTACGAACCCTCCCCCCAGAAACGCGCTTAAGGGATCAATTGCGCCCTTTACACCGAACAGCCAGAGCGCTGTCTGAACAAGAAGCATTCCGATCATCGATGAAATGACTATCCGGTAGTTAGCGTATTTTTTTATGACAATATAAATCCCCCCAATGAGTATAAGAATAGCGCTTGTTTCGCCGAGGGAACCTGATACTTTTCCAAGCAACAGTGAAAGTTGTGAAATTCCGGTGTTTATCCCGGTGATGTCAAACCCGCTGAAATTCATCGCTGAAATTTTCATCATGGGAGTCGCTTTTGTTACCGTGTCGGCAGCAAAAAACGCGAACCCACCCGGAAAACTTTGAAAAGGGCTGACCCACGATGCTGTCATGTACGCGCCGAAACTGATATAGATAAAAGCCCTTCCGGTAAGCGCCGGGTTGAATATATTTCTCCCGAACCCTCCGAATACCATTTTTCCGAAAAGGACACCGAATACAATGCCCACTACAGCGATCCAGATCGGCAGGGTAGGGGGAAGCGAGAGTGTGAATAAAAAAGAGGTGACAAAAACAGCAGAAGTCACAGGCTCTTTGTAGTAAGCGCGGAGAAAAACGTACTCTGTTATAAAACCCGCGAGATTGACACAGGCAAGCAGCAGAAGGCTTCTCCACCCGAAAAAGTATATCGATGCAATAGCCGGGGCGATTAAAGCGTATACTACTCTCACATTTGGTTTCTGCCATTTTATAAAAGCCTTTCTTTTTACCGGCTGATACATAGGATCTTTCCTTATTATTACAATTTAAGCACACAAATATTACCACAATATCAGTGTTAACACAACAGAATATCTTTTTCAGAATTATCTGTAAACCAGATAATTTCCTCTTTCGGGTTTACCATGCTTGCAGGTATTTTCTTTTCTTTGAGACTTTTCTCTTTAAAAACCTCTCTCATTATCTCTTTTTTCTCGCTGCCTGTTACAAGAAAACACGCACGCGCAGAGCTGTTTATCAATGGTAAAGTAACGGTGATCCTTTTTTTAACAGGGGCTGAATCAGGTGCGCGGGCAGCTGTAACCCAGCGTTCATTTTCTTTGAGCGCGATGTTGCCTGGATAAAGGGAAGCCGTGTGTCCGTCCCTGCCCATGCCAAGAAGGATAAGGTCGTAAACCGGAAAGCTTCCACACATCGGGCCTTTCGAGAAAAATTTCCTTAAAGTCTTTTCGTACCTGACGGCTGCTTCTTCAACTGTCCCAGCCTCTGTAGGTACTCGGAAAATATTTTCTTCAGAGATAGGTACTTTTGAGAGAAGTGAGCGCTGTGCCATACGGTAGTTGCTGTCCCGGTGATCAGAGGGGACATACCGTTCATCTCCCCAAAAAACAAAAAGAGAGTTCCAGCTTATCGCTTTTTGTATTTCCGGGAGCGCGAGATATTCGAAAACAGTTTCAGGAGTACTGCCGCCCGGCAGCATAATGGTGAAACGGCCTTCTTTTTTAATGCACTTCGCAGAAAGGTCCCGGATAAAATCACCGGACTCTTTCGCAAATTCCCTTGTACCATTGCAGTAAACAATGCGGGGTTTCATAATTTTTTCTTTTAATTTAGTCTTTTTCCTTAACCGCGTGCCCGCCGAACTCGTTTCTCAGAGCAGCAAGGACTTTATTGGAGAAAAGGTCGGATTGTCTGGATTCAAACCTTTTGAAAAGCGAGTGTGCGATCGCCGTGGCCGATACCCCTGATTCCACAGCCTGAAGCACAGTCCATCTGCCTTCTCCCGAATCTTCAACATACCCATGAAGTTTGTCGAGATCCGGGTCCTTTTCAAAAGCCGACTCGAGCAGTTCGAGAAGCCACGACCGGATAACACTCCCCTGGTTCCACATATGTGAAATATCTTTGAAGTTAAAGTGTTCACCGTATTCGGATGCTTTCAGTATTTCAAAACCTTCTCCATAAGCCTCCATCATCGCGTATTCAATACCGTTGTGGACCATTTTGACAAAGTGCCCGGCCCCGGAAGGCCCGCAGTAAAGGTAGCCGTCCTGGGGAGCAAGGGTCTTGAGTAAGGGCTCTATGTGTTTGAAATCTTTTTCCTCACCCCCGACCATGGTGCAGTATCCGACTTTCAGCCCCCAGATGCCTCCCGATACACCGGCATCCATGTAGTGAATACCGAGAGGCTTCAGATCACCCGCCCGGCGTATGTCATCTTTGAAGTAGCTGTTTCCTCCATCGATAAGCATATCGTTTTTTGAAAGAAGGCCGGAAAATGTTTTGATGTGCCGGTCAACAATTTCGCCGGCCGGCAGCATGATCCAAACGACCCTCGGCGGTGAAAGAGCTTTAGCAAACGATCCCATGGAGTCTGATCCGATCGCCCCCTCTTTTTCCATTGCTTTTACCTTGTCGATCGAACGGTTATACACAACGACCTCATGCCCGCCCTTGATCAACCTCCTGGTCATGTTCATGCCCATACGGCCAAGTCCAATCATTCCTATCTGCATTGGTTACTCCTTTTATGATCGAATAATTATATCATACTGCTCAGTTTTAAACGAGACAATATTTTTTGGAGGGATAAACCGGGCGAATGAAAATATGGAGAAACCATATACTTTAATAATCTTGACAATTGATAAATATTTGTTATCATTGATTAGGTTGATAAATATAGCTCCAGTAGCTCAGGTGGATAGAGCAACGGTTTCCTAAACCGTAGGTCGCACGTTCAAGTCGTGTCTGGGGCAATCCTAAACCCTTAGCTCATAAAGAGTTAAGGGTTTTTTTATTTTTTAAGGGAAATATAATTTGAATTTAGTCCAAAATAAGTCCAAAATAAATATAGAAGGATCGTCTCAATTTTTTTAAGTCCAAAACATAGAAATACTTTTTTTTGAAAGCATATATAGATATAGATAATAATTATTTTAAAGGATTATTTATGGCAAGACCAAAAACAGGTTCCGTTCAACATTTAGGTAAAAGTAAATATCGTATTCGGTGGACTGATAACGATGGTAAAAGACATTCAAAATATTTACAAAAAAGAAATGTGACAGAGGCTAGAGAATATTTAAAAAAAATAATGTCGCAACGAGAAGACTATTTTAGTAGGGGAGATATAACTTTAAAACAATTTTCTAATAATTTTATGAAATTGAAAAAAATTGAATTAGGAATATCAACTTATGACGATTACTTTACTATGTTGAATAATCATATTATTCCATATTTCAATGAAAGAAAATTAAATAAAATTTATTCCGTGGATATTGTAGAGTTTAGAAGCCAACTTGCAAAAAAGAAAGGGAAGAGTGGATGTTTAAGTAATAGAACGATAAATAAGGTTTTGATTTTTCTACACGGAATTTTTCAAGATGCTGTTGATGATGATAGGATACTGAAAAATCCGGTAAAATCGAAAAAACATAAGCTTGATTCTGAATCAAAGAATGACTTTTTCACAATTGAAGAAATGAATTTATTTTTATCCAATGTAATCCATGAATATGTACTGTCCATGATATCACCGAGAGGAAGCAGATTGAAGAGGCGCTAAGAAAAA
>DRHN01000343.1 GCA_011049595.1 Spirochaetota bacterium
GATCTCCTTCGCCCTGTTCAAAAGCGGAGGCTGAAGCGCTGACAGCTCTCTTACTTCATCCATGGGGCAACATCGTGGCGGGAATAGACCTCACAAGGCGGATGTCAGGTAAGGAGGCGTACGGTCTGACATTCCCGCTGATAACAAGCTCGAGCGGTGAGAAGTTCGGTAAGTCTTTAAAAGGCTCAGTCTGGCTTGACGCGGAAAAGACCTCCCCCTATGATTATTACCAGTTCTTCCGCAACACAATGGACCCTGACGTTGGCAGGTACCTCGGGTATTTCACTTTTCTGCCCATGGATGAAGTAAGAGAGCTGTCAGCGCTTCAGCCTCCGCTTTTGAACAGGGCGAAGGAGATCCTGGCTTTTGAAGCGACAGCGATGACACACGGACTGGATGCGGCACAGAAAGCGTACAAAGCGTCAACCGAAAAGTTTGGCGAAGCCGACCCCAACCGGGTTGTCTCCACTTCTTCGGCTGTTGCCCAAGCATCGGCGGGCGATTCAGGGCACCCTGCAGTAACCGTGGATAAAGAGAAATTAGGGAATGGGTTTTCCATCCTTGACGCTTTCTGCAGTTCCGGGTTATGCGCGAGTAAAGGTGAAGCCAGAAGATTGATCAGGCAGGGCGGCGCCTATATCGACGGGAAAAGGGTCGACGATGAGAACCTGGTGCTCAAGGAAGAGGATTTTATCAACGGGGAGATAAACCTGAGGGCCGGCAAAAAGAGGTACATGAAGATGCATATCGGGTAATCAACACATGCCGGTATTCTTGCGGGATTTTCCGCGAAACGATAACCAGGGGTGGATTCAAACGATAACCGGCAGCCCGGCTGTATCAGTACTTAAAAGGCCTCCCCGCCATGATAAGGGAGAGGGCTTCGGCCCTTGTCTTTTCGTTTTCCTTGAAGATCCCGCGAACGGCGCTCGTTACAGTGTAGGAGCCGGGCTTTTTCACACCACGCATGATCATACACAGGTGCTCCGCTTCGATAACGACTATAACACCCCGGGGTTTCAGTTTTTCCACGATCAGGTTGGCAATTGAAGAGGTGAGCCTCTCCTGGGTCTGGAGTCTTTTCGCGAATACATCCACAACCCTCGCAAGCTTGCTGAGCCCGGAGACCCTGTTGCCCCTGGGTATATACCCCACATGGGCTATCCCGTAGAAGGGAAGCATGTGGTGCTCGCACATCGAGAAAACGGGGATGTCCTTTACAAGGACAATTTCATCATGCTGCTCTGAAAGCAGTGCTTTGAGAGTGTCATCAGGGTTTTGAAAGGAGCCTGAAAAGATCTCTTCATACATCCTTGCCACACGCTCGGGTGTTTTTACGATATCCGGTCTGTTCGGGTCCGGGTCGATCTCCTCGATGATCATTTGAACAGCTTTTTTTATTTTTTCCTTGTCCATTTTATACTCCGGGAGGCGAGAAAGATAATTTACTGGTAAAAACCGGCTGGAAATGAATAGCAATAATATATGATATAACGAAAAAAAATCAACTGCAATTTTTCGGATTTACTTCCCTACGCAGAAGCTGTTAAAAATTTCATCGAGGATATCACTGTTGGTGACTTCACCGGTTATTTCCCCCAGCATTTCAATGGAAGTTCTTACATCATAGGCGATCAGCTCGGGTTCATTGCTCCTGCGCAGTGTGTCAAGGGCGCAGGCAAGCTCGTCAGAAGCTTTTTGAAGCGCGCTGAAATGCCTGGAGTTTGTAACCATGAGATCGTAGCTGCCACCGGTTTCGCCTGAAATGACCATTTGGGTCATTCTTTTTTCAAGCTCTTTGAGGCCTGTACCGGCTTTCGCCGAAATATTGACGAAGCGCGGGTCCAGCCCGGTTCTTTTTACAAGCTCTTTGGTGTCTAATTTATTGGGAAGGTCGGTCTTGTTCACCACCGGTATGTATTTCTGTGTTAGAGCTTTCCCTGCAAGTGCTATATCCCTTTCGTCGAAAGGGATACTGCCGTCAAATATCAGCAGTACCAGGGCCGCCCTGTCCATGTAGGCTCTGCTCCTTTTTACTCCCTCTTTTTCGATCAGGTTTTTCGACTCTGTTATTCCGGCTGTGTCAGCAAGGATGAAAGGTATGCCGTCAAGGTTGAGTTGCTCTTCGATCACGTCTCTCGTGGTCCCGGGTATTGGGGTCACTATGGCCCGCTCGAATTTTAAGAACGAGTTCAGAATACTCGATTTTCCCACGTTTGGTTTGCCCGAAAGAGCTGTAAGCACGCCGTCTTTGAATATTTTGCCGGTGTCATAGCTTAGCACAAGGTTTTCCAGTTCTTTTTTCACCGCCATTATGGTTCTTTTGATCTTTTGAGGCTGAAGGGGAGCTACATCTTCTTCATCCGGGAAGTCTATGTTCGCTTCGAGTACCACAAGGATGTCCTTTAAATCCCCGGATAGTTTGTTCAATTTACCTGACAGGTCTCCCTTGAGCTGGCTGAGCGCCTTTTCCAAAGCTTTACCTGTTTTTGCCTTGACGATATCTCCGACCGCCTCTGCCTGGGCAAGATCGATCCGCCCGTTTATAAAAGCCCTTTTTGTAAATTCACCCGGCTGGGCAGGACGGGCCCCGGCAGCTAGCGCAAGCCGTAATACTTCGTTCACCGCGACGGCGCCGCCGTGACAGTTTATCTCGGCTATATTTTCACGGGTGTATGTGTTCGGGGCTTTCATAAACGAAACCAGAACTTCATCGATAATACCCCCGCTCCCTTTTATGAAACCCAGGCGCATTGTAAACGACCGGTCAGTGCTGTCAAAACCTTTTTTCCCCCTTGGGTGAAATATTTTAGCAACTACATTAAAGGCCTTTTCACCGGATATTTTGATTATGCCTATACCGCCCTCCCCGGGCGGTGTTGATATGGCTGCTATGGTATCGAATTGTATTTCAGGCATATTAATAACCGGTTCTGACCTGTAGCTCTCTTAGCATTTCTTTTTTTATGTCTTTTACCGTTTTGGCACCCGCGGCAAGCATTGTTTCTCTCAGCTCATCCTTGATCCTGTGAAGGTAAAAAGACACTCCCTCTTCTCCGGCACCCGCCAGATATATGATGAAAGGCCTGCCGATCAGCACGATGTCAGCTCCGAGCGCGATCGCTTTGAACACGTCCTCGCCTCCTCTTATGCCGCCGTCGATCAGGATCAGGGTCTCGTTTCCTGCGGCATTTCTTATCTCCGAAATGACTTCGATTCCCGATGGCAGGTATTCGAGCACCCGGCCGCCCCTGTTTGAAACTACAATACCCTTCGCGCCGGCTTTAACAGCGCTCTGTGCGTTATCCGGCGAGAGTATGCCTTTTACTATTACAGGGACAGGAGAGCTGCTGATAAGCCCCGCAAGCCATTTTTCATTGATAAGTGCCGCGCCCCGGCTGTCTTTCTGGTCGAGAGACAGGCCGCACACCTTGACCCCCGTACTGCACGAGGTTTTGATATTGTCAAGAGTTGTTTTTTCACCGTGGTAGGGGTTGAAGAAGGGTATCCCGTGCCCGAACACATCGGAAAGCGGGTTTGTCATGTAGTCTATGCTGCCGTTTCCCTGTTCGAGCTCCTTCTGAGCGACGCATCCTATGCTCCCGGAATTTTTTGTACCCTTTAGTAAAATTCTGTTGTACTCCTCCTCTTTAAACGCTCCGCCAAGGTTTTTCACTGTATTGGAGATCGGAGCGGGTAGCACGGGAATGTCCAGGGGGATCCCGAACAAGTCACTCCCTGTGTTGATGTTGTCCATACTTTTTAATATATCGGGAACAATAGCGTACTTTTTTAAAGCATCCAGATTTCTCTGAAAACCGCTGCCATTGGCCCTTGACCCGATTCCCGGAAACCAGCCGGCGCATTCCTTTCCGTCACACACACGGCAGACCGAGCATATTCCGCCGAGCCTCTCAAGGGCTTTCTGCCTGATTAGCCCTTCATTTATCTCACCCTTTATGCCGAGCATTATCCGTACGGTTTTTACACTGAGGTTCGCGCTTTTGAGGGCCTCTTCCCGTGTGGCTCCTACGGCAATGACATTCCCGCATTTTTCAACGTTGCTCGTTGGGATGTGCACTGTGTCGCCTACAGCGCAGGTGACAAAAACGTTTTTCACCCCTTTCAGCGACACCGCCTCCTCCACACCGTCGATCGACCTGACCATCCCGCTCCCGGGTATAATTGCTCTTTCGACCGAGACCTTTTTGTATTTTTCTGAGAGGTCACCCGGGGGCTCTCCCATGGCTATATTGATCGCCGCCTTTATGAGGGAGACACCGCTCGAATAGGGATACGTGTAGGCTGACATAAAACCGCCTGAAAGACGGGAAGCTATCTCGCCGACCATAGCGCCGTCCTTTGTGGCTTTGATATCGCCTTTGGCTGCGCCTGTTTCAATACCGAGGGCTTTTATTCCATTTTTAAAGACCTCGACACAATCTTCGATACGGCCGGTCTCCAGGTTTGTCGGCATGATGTGCCCTGTTTCTACAAAGTAAGGGGGAAACTCAATTATCCGGTCCGCGACACCGGTGATGTGTATTCCGTCTTTCCACACAAGGGCGTCGATACTGAGCTCGGGCCCGTCCATAAATCCTTCACAGATTATTTCCCCCCGGGGCGTTGCGTTCTTTGCCCTTTCGTAGGCAAAAGGTATGACCTCGGGTTTATCCACTTTCATGACACCCCTTGCCCCCATGTTGTCCGCCGGTTTGATGACAAAAGGGAAGCCGAGCTTTCTTGACGCGTCGGTGACATCGTCGTATGACGCGCATGAGAAGAAATCAGGCTGGGGGATATTGTTTTCCTTTAACCGCCTTCGCATCTTGATCTTATTTGTTGTGGCTTCTGCCACATCGATCCTGTTCCCGGGCAGGTCAAGGGCGTGCTGAACGGCGGCGACGGTGAGAGAAGCATCGGTGCCGACAGTGATCACTCCATCAATTTTTTTGTTCAGAGAGAACTGTTTTGCAACCCTGACCGTCCCGTCTACGTCCCTGGTGCTCATTACGATCGGAAAATCCGCGAACTTCATGCCGTAGGCGTTCTTGTTGTAGTCGGTTACAAGGGTCAAAAGCCCCATCTCTCTCGCGATTTTTATTGCGGGCGCCTGCAGAATACCCGCGCCTATTATCATCAGAATTCTTTTCAATTCCGGTTACCTCTCTAATTTGTCTTATTTGATATATCGATTTGTACTTAATAAGACATTAGTGCGGTAGAAGAACTTTTACCAGAATAATTTTCTTCCCGAAACTCCGGTTGATTAACATGCGATTGCACCGGTAACTAATTATTCTATAATATTGTATTTTGCTCTTGCTGCGTCCATGATCAGTAACGAAAAGTCGAGGTGTTTGCTCTTCAAGATCTTCTGTGCCCTTGAAAGTTTTAAAGCGACCTCTTCCTGTAGATAAGCCCTATGTAATCCTGAGTAAAAATTCTCCCGGAAGAAATTTTTACGCTTATCCGAATTGACAAGGTCAACTTCGATCGTGTCGTCAATGGTTGTGATGTCAATCAGCCCGGCGTCTATGAACTTCTGTTCGGTCGAGTTTTGTATAATAACTTTTTCAGGACTTTCTTTACACGAGAACAGAAGAAGTACGAAGAAGATCAGTATCCCTATATGGTGATCGCAAGATTCCGGTCGATATATTTTTTTCTTCATTACATGCATTTTGTGATGTTGTTTGTTTATTACTCAAGCGATGCCCTGACCATTTACCCAAATTCATTTAATTAATTTTTAAATATTTTAGTACTTAAATAATAATCGATTAAATTTAAGATAGAAATTTTTATTATTAACAATTTTATGTTAAAACCAAAACTTGTAAAAATCAACTTTCTAATAATGATTGATTTCCAATATTAGATTGGTTAATAATGGATTATTTATAGCAAATGAAAAACTAAACAAAATGAACGGATCTCTTAAGTGTAAAAACCAAATCCGTTTCACCGTTGACATTATCATTCTCGCATCAGCCGTTATTATGGCTGGGCTATCGCTGTGTAACTTCCCTCGGAGAGTTTCGCTATCCGGCGCCAGTATTTCATTGTCTCGGGATAGTCCCCGTACTGAATAGTGTTTATTATGATATCCTTCAGTACCGCCTCCCTGCATGTTTCCTTGTAATCATAGCCGTCGTCAGGTGGGTTTTTGAAACAGAGCAGATTTAGCCCGACATCCTTTTCAGATACCGTGTAGTAAAAAACAAAATCTTTGTCCGGTCTTACATTGTCTTCCTCATAGCTGAGGCTTGCCTGGAACTGTTCTTTGATAATGTCCACCCTGTGGCTCGGGGAGTAGATGCTTTTTATGGGTACGCTGGACTTCACTTCTGCTGAAATGGTTACCTCTTCGAGAAGACCCGGCGAAAACCGCTCGGTGTCGAGGGGGTATACGTATCTGTACACACCGGAATCGTACTCGAGCGTCTGCTCGTATCTCAGCTCGATCCTTGTTTCCCCGTGTTTCGGGATCGGGTAGACCCTGGCCCTGAACATGTTTCTTCCGACGTATTCCAAAAGACCCGGGTCTTTCATCCTCCTGACTATATCCTCATAGACCTGCCTGGCTTTCTCTTTGTCCAGAATTTCCCCGCTCACCCTGGTGCCGTTGATGTACATGGCAAAATCAGATATTGCTGCTTCTTCGGGCAAAGGGAATATGTACGTGCCTTCGAGGTCCGCATCGTATTCGTTTTTAAATACCTGGTCGATCGATGTGACTGCCACCTGGTTGTCAATTGTTACCCTTACTCTGTGGTATTTTACCGTTAGAGCGACAGGTGAGCGGGTTATTTCAGGTGAGACGGATGCCTGCAGAGGAGGGTCCTCTATTAGCAGCAGTCCGTCCGGTAAAGCGGTATTCAGGCAGAAAAGTATACCGAAAAACATGGTTAAAAAACTGATCATTATCTTTGGTTTCATTTGATTCCTCCTGTAGTTTTTTTGTTCCCTGCATTTTTTTAGACAGCCGGTGGGACAAAAGGTTCCCGAAAAATTAAAAAAAGTTCTGTCTCTATTTGAAGGGTTTTAGTCTTTTTAAAA
>DRHN01000344.1 GCA_011049595.1 Spirochaetota bacterium
GCATGTTCATGATATGATCAGAAAGAAAATACTTTCACTGAGCGAAGAGGCAAAGCAGCTTATATACGGTTTGAATATCGAGGTTAAATACCGGGAAATATTACTGGATATTCTTGAGTACAATATTAACAGAGAACGGTAAATTTAATAATGAATATTATAATAGGGAAATCTTCCGGGTTCTGTTCGGGAGTTCAGAGAGCAATAAAAGGCGCCACCACAGCTTTAAAAGAGCATAAAAAATTTTACTGTTTTGGGGAAATAATACACAACCCGGTGGTTGTAAAAACCTTGAAAGATATGGGCATGGTTGTTGTAAGCGACATAACAAAAGTCCCGGATAAAAGCTGGTTTGTCATTCGTTCTCATGGTTTACAGATTGAAATTTATAAAAAAGCTGTGGAAAAGAAATTGGAAATATTTGATCTTACATGCCCAAAAGTGAAAAAAATTCACCGCCTTGTGACGGAATTAACTGGAAAAGGCCGCTTTATTCTTATAATAGGCAATCCGTCCCACCCCGAAGTAAAAGCAATCCTATCACTTGCCAGAGAAAACTCGCGGGTAATTGAAACCCCGGGGGAGCTCAAAACATTGACTTTCTCCGAACAATACGCAATTGTTGTACAGACAACGTTTAACCCTGAGGCTTTTCTCGAGATCGTCCATGATATCATCCTGTTCACAAAAAAAACAATTATCTACAACACGCTCTGTGAGGAGACGATCAAACGCCAGAAGGAATCGCTTCAGCTCGCCAATGAAGTCGATTTCATGGTTGTCGTGGGGGGGGGTAACAGCAGCAACACCAAGACCCTGTACAACACAGTTAAAAAGAGAGTGCCCGCGGTCCACATTGAAGACATAAATGAGCTGAACATGAAATTATTTAAAGATGTCAAAAATGTCGGGATTATCAGCGGCGCGTCCGCTCCGGAAAATGAAGTAAAAAAAGTGTATGAATATCTCACGGGTTTCACCAAGAACTAATTGACCTTTGATAATAATTCCCGACTCACCGCATGTACCGATATTCCAACAGGCGCTACCGTATCCGGACCTGTGATTTAATATCCGCCTTGTTCACCGCTTCTTTTACAAAGTCTTCCATTTCATCGGTTGCCCGGCTGAACGCCGATGCTGTTCCGGCAGTACCTGGATGGCTGTTAAATTGGGGCGGCTCAAGCCCTTTTGGGTCGTATGCCTCTCTGAAATACTGGAATTTGTTGAGCTTGTCCATCACAACTTCCGGGACCGGTTCTTTCCACGCGTCTTTATCAAACTCAATATCAGCACCCAGTTCATCCACCATCTTTATATATTTACCGGGGCAGGTGTACACCAGGTCGGCCCCTGCGACCTTTTCAAAATGCCACAACCTGGTTTTTCCATCGACCACAGGGCCTTTCCTCATAGAGGCGACGAGCATTTTACTCGGGTAATTACCGTCTAAAAGAAAATGGATCGCCCTTTTTAATATTGCGATTGACGACCAGCGGGTCTCTTCCTCTGTCAGCTCTACACCGATCTTGTCGGACTCTTTTTTAAAGTACCCCATTTCCTCATAACGCGCGGCCATGGTTGTTATAACAGATTTCCATCGTGAAAGGTCCACCCCATTTTTCCTGGCAGTCTCAAGACCCTCTTTAACCGCGTCAGCGACCGCGGCAAACTGGGGCATAATAAAGGCCAGCGTCGCATTGGTTGAAATACCTTTTGATGTCAAAAATTTTATGACACGCACACCCTCGGCCGTTGCAGGGATCTTGATCATAACATTTGACCCCACCCCGGCGATCTCGAGAGCCTGCTCTTTCATTACGCTTTCATTTTCATAATCTCGCGGATCGACCTGCCCGGAAAGATAACCGTATACAAAGCCGGACCTGTTAAAAACGCCCAGGTAATTTTCGGCGCCTCTCTTCACGATCTCCCTGTACATTCTCCACCAAATATCGTGCGCAGACGCGGCAGGATCTTTACGCTTCCGCTCGATCGCCCATTCCCTCCAGAATGCAGGATCATCTTTTACGGCAGCCCATGAAAGCGGAGGGTTGGTCGTTACTCCGCGAAAAAGCTGTTCGAGGGGTTTATCGCTTATGTAGTAACGTTCGTGCCACTCCCTTACAATGTCTTTTTGTTCGTCCGGTGTTTCTTCAATTGTTTTTTTTGACCATGAATCAAAAACCAGTGGGGATGAATCCCACCATATTTCGGAAGTTTCACAGGTTTCATTCATCCTCTCCATGGGGCTCTTTTTTGCTGCCACACCTTCCCTCCCTGAATAATCATTGATTGTTCGTTAGTAATTTAGTTCTTGGTGAATAATACACCAAATAAATAATTATCACGCTGGAAATATATTACAGTCGCGTCGATAAATCAATAAAAAGTAATCGCTATAAGTACTCTAAAAAGCATGCTAGCTCAAAAGCATACAGTTGCTTTTTAATTCCGGAATACGGGCCGCAATATTATATTATAGGGTGCAATTCCCGGGAGCGAATTAAAAATTTAATTACCGGGAACCAATACAACAGGAAGGTTTTTTGACAGTAAAATTTATTCTTTTGATCCTGATCATATATGGGTGTCTTTTTCTCGGATACGTTTTAAAACGGATGCGGGGCGATCTGTCCAGACTGAGCAAATCCCTCGCCAGAAATTTCATGATATTTTTAGCTCCTGTGGTTATCCTTAACTCTTTCTGGTCTATTGACTTTAAAATAGGTCTTATGGGCTTTCTTCCTCTGGTCTATATTGTCATCACGAACGTCACATTGATCCCGGCCTTTCTCGTTTCAAAAATGCTGAAACTAAATAAACTCGAAAAGGGCAGTTTCATATCATGCACGGTTTTTTCAAATGTCGGGCTTACAATGGGAGGTATCCTCTGCTTTATCTTTTACGGCGATCAGGGTTTGTACCTGTCAAGTTTTTATATAAGTCTGTTCATACCCCATTATTATTTTGTCGGTTTTCCCCTGATGAGCGTGTTTTCAAAAGAAAAAAAAGTGAAATTGAAAAAAGTTGTACGAGAACTGTTTAATAACCCCGTTAGTATTGTGCCGATTTCTTTTATGTGCGCGGGATTGGTTTTAAACTTTACGGGAATCCCGAGACCGCAGCTACTGAACCAGATCACCACACGTTTGCTGGTCTACATCGCGGTTGCAGGATATTCACTGGCGATAGGTCTGGGGTTGAGTTTTTCCGGTTCGATTAAATATATCAAGCATTCTCTCTACATATCAGGCATCAAGTTTATTTTTACCCCGCTTATCGGGTTACTTGCTCTAACTGTCATGGGCTTTTTGCGCTTTGAAGATCTTCTTCCCGCGAAGGTAATTTTCATAGAGTCATTCATGCCCACAGCGATAATGTCCGTTCTTCTCGTAAAATTATTTAATCTTAACGAAGACCTGGCGAATGCGTCCTGGATTTTAACAAATATGCTTTCTATCCCGGTGATCCCCCTTATATGGATGCTTCAAAAACTTATTTGATCTTGCACTTGATAAAACCGGGCAAAGGACACCGAATGTCATCCTAAAACCGGCTGGAAAAAAACTGTCAAACATGAAAAAAATAAAACCTGATATAATTAAAGATATCATCGGATCTAACATTGAAGGGATCGATGCAGTTACGGTCGTCCCCGTAATACCGCTGGGCGACGCTGCCCGAAAAGTTATCGAATCTATTGAAAAAGGCTTTGTGCCTGAAAGCTATCACTGGACACGGGAAAAAACAGAGCACGCCTACAGGTATAAAAATTACAGCGCCTGGGCAAGGAGCGTAATAGTTGCGGCAATCTCATATTATACCGATGAGAAGTACCCGAAAGACCAGCTGACCGGCAGGATAGCCAGGTTCACCTGGAGAAACAACTACAGATATCTCAGTCTGAAACTTGAAAAAGCCGTGAAAGCTCTCGGCAAAACACTCGGAGTAAAGATCAAATCAAAATCTCTGTCAAACTACACCTCCCTCCCTGAAAAGGCGCTGTTCAACTACTCAGGTATCGCCCGGTTTGGTAAGAACAGCGTGCTCCTCAACAGAGACATGGGTTCGTACTTTGTGATTGGTGAGGCTCTGACAGATCTTGAGGTCGAGTTTGACAGGATAGATCCCTTAAAACCGCCGGATTTTTCCCCGTGCGGTGAATGCGAGCGATGCCTCAGAGCATGCCCGACCGGTGCTATTGTTCAGGCAGGTGAAATAGACATTAAAAGATGTTTCCAGTACATCTCCGAGAACCTGATTTTAATGCCTGTTTCGTACCGGGAAAAATGGGGGAACAGACTCTACGGGTGCAGTGAATGTATAGATGTATGCCCTTTCAACCGCAACCTCGACCCGCGAGCCCCGAAACACAATACAGGCTATGTCGGACAGGGGGTGAACCTGATCGAAATCCTGAAAATGGGGGCGGAACAATGGGAGCGGCTCTTTCACGAAAACCAGGTAGGAATACGCGATAAAAACGCAATTCTCAAAAATGCTATAACATCACTGGGATATCTTGGTTATAGAAAATCCCTTAAATATCTTTTATCGTTTCTCGAACATGAAAATAAAATTATCCGGGCTTATACTGCCTGGGCCATCGGAAAAATAAACACAAAAACCGGGAAAAAGAGGCTGATTTCCCGGTATAAGGATGAAACGGTTGATTCAGTGAGAACTGAGATAGAGCCCTTTTTGTAAATTATCAGTCCCGGGAGACTGCCGGGGCCGCGATAAAAAACTGCTTTTAGAAAATCTATTTAACCGGTTTTCTTCCAGCGGTTTTCTTCCAGCGGGTGCCTTCCTTTGTGTCTTCCAGAACTATCCCAAGGTCCGAAAGCTTCTGTCTTATCATATCCGCCCTGCTGAAATCCTTTGAAACCCTCGCCCGGTTCCTTTCCTCGATTAAATTTTCGATCTCTTCGGGAAGCATGTCCTTTTCAAAATTAAATACACCAAGAACAGAATCCACTTTTTTGAGAAAATCCAGCGCCAGCTTCGCTCCCGCGGAAGTAAGGCTGTCATTATCCACCAGGATGTTTATCTCTTTTGTAAAACCCGCGATAGATGCCAGGCTTTTTGAAATGTTGAGATCGTCCTCGAGGCCCTCGTCAAACCCTTTGACTGCCTCCTCTGCCGGACGGGATATATTTTGAACGTCGCTTCCGGGGACTTCACGTTTAGAGATCTCTGACATCCTTTGTATAAAATCGTTGTACCGCTTCAATGTATGATCTGCCTGTGTGAGTGTTTTCAGACTGTAGTTCAATGGGGCACGGTAATGTACTGAAAGGAGAAAATACCTCACCGCAAGGGGAGAATATTTTTCAAAAACTTCCCTTAAAGTAAAGAAATTTCCAAGAGATTTACTCATCTTTTCGTTGTCGATATTTAAAAAGCCGTTGTGCATCCAGTACCTGGCAAAGCTGAAACCTGCACCCTTTGACTGGGCGATCTCATCCTCATGATGTGGAAACGTCAGGTCCTGTCCACCGCAGTGAATATCAAACTCTTCTCCAAGATACTTTACACTCATTGCCGAGCACTCTACGTGCCATCCCGGGCGCCCCTTTCCCCAGGGGCTTTCCCACGAAGGCTCGTCAGGCTTCTCAAACTTCCACAGGGCAAAATCCCCAGGGTTGCGTTTCTCCTCGGACACGTTTACTCTCGCGCCGCTTTTCAGCTCTTCGAGAGGTTGACCGCTCAGCCTCCCGTAGTCGGAGAAGGTGGTTATATCATAATACACCCCGTCCGAAAGTATATAAGCATGACCGTTTTCAAAAAGTTTTTTTATTAAAACGATTATTTCATCCATATGCACGGTGGGTTTGGGGTCATGATCAGGTTCAAGAATATTAAGATCGCAGAAATCCTTTTTATAGATTTCAATAAATTCTTCAGTAAGCTCTTTTACCGTTATCCCCTGTTTATTGGCGCGCTCAATGGTTTTGTCGTCGATATCAGTCCAGTTTCTGACAAAAGTCACTTTGAAGCCCTTATAAATAAGAAACCGTCTGAGCACGTCAAATACAATGGCAGACCGGCCGTGCCCGAGGTGACCGTAGTCATATACGGTCGGGCCGCAAAGATAGATACCAATTTCTCTGTTTCTCTTCGGCGCCAGATCCTGTTTCTTTTTTGTCAAAGTATCATATATTTTCATAGTCTCCCCTGATGTGGATACGCCACATGCTCGATCTGTAAAGTTTGCTCATTGACTGTGAATATATTAAAGGATATATTAAGTTTCAAATAAAATTACCGGGAGGCATTCTTGAGAAATATCATACTGCAATATTCGAAGGATATGAGCGCCGGACGGCTCGCCCGGGGCTTTGATCATTGCAACCGGGTATACCATCTTGCAAAACAGCTCGAAGATATCTACGACGATGAAGTTCTTTATGCCTCGACGTATCTTCATGATATCATATTAGCCGAGCCTCATCAGCTCCAGTCCGCGGAAAAGGCGGAGGCTGTACTGCACGAAGTAGGTTTTAAACCGGGTAAGATCGAACTCGTAAAAGAAGCTATCCTTAACCATATCCCCGAGGGAAATCCCTCGTTTAAGGAAGCAAAAATGCTCCACGATGCAGACATTCTTGATTCTCTCGGAATGGTGGGTATCACAAGACTTGCGATAGGGGCATTTTTCTGGAAAGGCGCAAAAAGCCTTTTCGAGGTCGTCAACCTCATCAAAGAGTACAAAGAGAGAGCTGTCAGCCATTTTATCCTTGAAAAAAGCAAAAAACTCGCCCAGGAGAAAATAGATTTTATGGAAAAGGCGCTAAAACAGCTGGAAAAAGAGGTGACGATCACCACCGAATAAGGTTTTTCTTAAAACAAGAATGCGGCTTTCAGATTTGCAACCTCATATATCCTAAAATCAAAAACGCGGCCTACCGCATCATGGCATAGTATTGGAAACCAACTCGCCCAGGGAGCTCCCGACTTCTTCCAGCACGTTCAATTGAGCGGATTTTTTTGTATTCCCGGTCCCGCTTCTCTGTATCTGCCATGTCCTGATCACATCCCCGGATTCAATGTCATAAAGCGTGGCAGTCGCGGATGCCGCGGCTGTGTGAAATTCTGATATCTCATCATATCCCAGGATCTGTACGGTACCGAAAATAAGCCTGACAGTGTTTTTTCCGGCGCTTCTCAGGAGCTTGTCAAGGATCTCCTCTTTTTTCTTTCCATAAATTGAACTTGGCGGTATATCCAGCTCCTTTATTGCAAACTTCTTCTTGTACAGGACCCTGTGAACCCCTGATGCGGTTATCGGTTTTGTTAAAAGCTGACCATCTTCATCAACCTGAAAAAAATATAAAGCCGTTTTTATACTACGCGCCATTGTGTCTGATTTAAAAACAAAGGTGATCTTTTTTTTCTGCTGGATGGTTTTAAACGCCTGCACACGGTCTTTCAGTTCCGGAGGTATGGACTTAAGCTGCTTCAGGTAGGGGCCAAAATCCACGGCCGCGATAACTTCGTTTGTATCGCTTACCTCATGCACCAAATCCACATTAAATTCCGCCGTACCGTCAAAACCTGTCGAGCCGTAGTATACCTGGTATTTATAACCTGCGGTTTTTTGTTTCGGGACCCTGTACGAAAATTTAACCGGGATGTTGGGCACAGGTATCTCATTTTTCCCTTCCAGAAAATACACCGTTAATACCAGAGGTCTTTCAAGAGGCGTCCCGACCCACCCCGACTGGTCTTCACCTGCCTTTTTCAGCTTCAACTTTAACATGATCTCGGTAGCTCTGTTCATGTTCCGGTCAAACAATACGTCCCCGTCCAATATTTTCAGGGCCCCGAGTCCTGCATTCAGGTGAGCGATTACAGCATCCGCGAGCAGGCCCTTCTCGGTAAATCCAGCGGCGTTTAGCTCGAGCTTTTTAACCTCCCCATATTTCATCAGGAGTACTTCCTCGAGACGTTTCTGCTCTTTGGCGATTTCGCTTCTGTTGTATTTTAGCAGAACCCACACTCTGAAAAAGGTGGCGCCGTCAGGTTTATCATACTGTTCGTAATATATTTGTGTTATCTCGGCGTCCTGCAGCTTTGCACTGCCCTCTGTCAGGAGCTCCGAAGAAATTGTTGTGGAGTATTGCTCTGCGTAATACTTCTCCTCATAGGTGGAAGAGGCAGTGACCGTTATTCCGATTGTTGAAACCACCTGGGAAAGCGAGTCAATTACTGATTCTTTTTTTCCTTCATCAAAATCATCTGCATCCCCGCTTGTACCCACAAAATAGTAGTAATCCTTATCTTCAGGAATATCAGTTATCCACGCCGGCATCCTGGTCTCAGAGGCGTATCGCAGCACAACACCGGTTGTCTCTACTTTATTCTTCCGGGTCGCGCAGCCTGAAATGAGGGCCCATATCAGCAGCAAACCGATAAGCCCCGGTAAAGACCGCGTAAGTATCCTTTTCATAAGAACCTCATCTCCTACATATCATCCGTCTGTTTCATGCCGGCAATGAGTTTATTCAGTTCATCCCGCTCTTCGTCTGTTTCAGCTTTTACAACAAAATCTTCCCAGGCTTTATCTCTGGCCGACACATAGTTCTCATAGGGCATTCTGGCCCTTTTCACGATCCTGTAAAAATATTCCACTTCATCCTTTGATTTTTTCCTCTGCACCTTCTCCCAGTAGGTGTCCGTTACCTGCAGGCCCACTATCGCAACATTGTCCGTGACAGTGGCCACGTAACTCTCAAAGGATTGTGAAAAAGTTTCATTAGTTCCGGACAGGGCCTCCACGAACTGGGAGTTAACCAGAGTTTTAATCCCTTCGGCCACTCTTTTTTTGAGGTCCCCTTCGGCGATCCGCTCCGCTGCCCTTCTGTCCTTGTCTGAAATATCAGATATAACATAAACGAACTTCTGCCCCTTTTCCTTCACAATATCAAATTCGGACGCAAATGCCCACTTTGGAACCTTGCTGTCACTTCTCTCGACGATGACTTCCTCACCCACTTTTGTTCTTTTTGGCACTTTTTCTGTTTGTACAAGACTTTTTTTCGCACAGGATGTCACGATAAAAAGGCTCAACAATGTTAACGTCAGTATTACCGTCAGTATGGTTTTTTTCTTTTTCATTGAAAATTACCTCCCATGATTTTTTCAATAAATCAAATTAAACTGCCATTAAAAAATAATAGCCCTCCCGTATGACACGTTTCATATCACGCTCCGGGGCCCTTCATTCTACTCCTCGATGCCGAATATTACAGCGTTCCCCCGTGAAATCAAAACATTGAAATTCTCGAACCCCTCTTCACCCTGAAGATTACCCATAATATCATCGATAAGCTCGCCCTTCCTTCCCATGTAGTACACATAGTACTTTGCCTGTCCTGCAGAGGCTGACACCTCTTTTAAACTCCTGAAACTTCCTGAATCTCTTACCCCATCGGTAAATATCTTGAGCATCCTGTAGTTATCCAGCCCCTGGACAACAATCTCATACCTGATACCCTTTTCAAACGCTCTCAGCATGTAATCCCTTGAAATGTCGACGACAACGGCCACGGCATTTTCAACCGCCACCTCTACCCCTTTTCTCTTTGCCGCGTCCATTCCGCTGGCAAGCCCGAGCTTTCCCGAGTACCCGGTTTCGGTGCCGAGGCCCCTGCCTGTCGCGCTTTCGAAAGCCTTCAGGTCGATCGATGCAGACGCGAAATGCACGTCTCCCTCGCTTCCCGCGTCCTCGACAATCCCGTCAACAACAATATAGACATCAGCGTTCAAAGCCTGGGCAATGAGCTGAACAATACTCACAGACCCCTGGGTCTCTTCATAGAGCTTGAAATACTCTTCCCTTATTTCATTTATTCTTTCGAGGTCAATGTACTCGTAGCCCTGGTTGGCAAGGTAATTGTTCACCCTGTTTACGCACAGCCGCGCGTACTCGTCCTCGATCTTTTTCTTTTCCGGTTCAAAATACACAAGGTATGTCAGATTATCCAGGGCTTCATTGATTACATCAGCATAAGGAGAGTCGGAATAATCCTTTTCCACTACCTCCACAGGAATATTTATTTCCAGGGTGCCGAGAGTTTCCTCGACCTTTGATTTGTTTATGACCGCGCGTATATAAACAATCGTGTCCCTGTCCGATTTTACTTTATCTGTAACTTCATAGCTCAATATGAAGCTCTGGCTGATGCCGTACATGTAGCTTTTTATTGTTTCTCTATTTGCTTTTTCAGACTCCTCCCCTATGATATCGACTACCACCTTTTTCAGCGCGTCCCTGAAGGCCAGATCAAGAGCATTGTCAAATTTCCTGTCCTTTCCCACCCCGTTCCGCACACTTTTTTCAACCGCGCCCTCATCTACTCTTACACCTTTTTTAGCGCACCCGGAAATCGTGAGGCCCATAATAATCAAAAACATCATCGAAAGAAGTATACCCTTCCTGGCCATTGTGACGCCCCCCTGATTTATATTAAATTTAATATAATTATTGTTTACCTCTTTTTTCAACCTCTCCCGGCTGTATACTTTCGCAATAATATTACCGGACTTCAGGGCACTTATCCTGCGCCGGCAACCCCGGTCATTTGACCTCTATAAACCATAACAGCAGGTAAAAGAAAAGTGAAGAATAACTTAAAAAAAAATACGAATTCTAAAATCTAAGTATAAA
>DRHN01000345.1 GCA_011049595.1 Spirochaetota bacterium
GATATATGGATCATACACTCTGGGCGCGAACAATGTGGCAAACTCCACCGGGGTGTTTGTCAAGGCCGGGATAATAACTCCCGCTGCCGCTGTTATCATCGGCGGATTATCGATAGGGCTGGGAGTCCTGACATTCAGTAAACGTGTGATGATGACAGTCGGCAGAAAGATAACAAATTTGAGTGATTTTGCCGCCCTGATGGCTGTGCTTGGGCAGGATATTATCGTTCATATATTTACCTGGGTTGGAGTGCCTGTTTCGTCATCTCAGGCAATCGTGGGCGCGGTAATGGGGGTCGGGTTTGTTAAATCCAGCAAAGCGATAAATTTTAAAGTTTTAGGAAGCATAGGTCTCGGATGGCTGAGCACGCCGGCAATATCTTTTATTACTACGGTCGGGTTGCTTCTGCTTTACCGAGTGCTGTTTTAAGTTTCCGGCAAGAGGATCGACAGGATGCAGCATAGTCTGGATGGCCAGGGTGGGCATCGGATTTTCATCTGCGGCAGTAAAGGACAAATATCTTTACACAATGGGCAATGAAAAGAACACTGACACCGTGTGCTGCCTTGACGCTGAGCCGGGAGGGGCATCTCTACTGCTTTAACGCAAAAGACGGAAAAGTCAGGTGGAAAAGGAACAAACCAAAGATTTTAAGGTAACACCACCAACATGGGGTTATGCCGGGTCACCTGTTATTGAAGGTGATATTCTGCTCCTGAATGCCGGCGTGTCAGGGATTGCATTAAACAAGAAGTCCGGCAAAAAGATCTGGGTAAGCAGGCGCGGGACCAGGGGCTACGCGACGCCGGTTATTTATGACTGGAACGACGGTCTGATATGCCGAAACAATCAGGGAGATCTGATATATATAGATCTGAAAAAATAAATGAACGGAGCCGGGATTGAAGAAGTTCGATGTAATCGTAGTCGGTGCAGGGCCTGCCGGATCAACTGCCGCCCGGCACTGCGCGATCAATAACCTCAGTACCTTGCTTCTGGAAAAAGAAAAACTCCCCAGGTTTAAGCCGTGCGGCGGCGGCGTGACCCTTGCTGCACTGAATGAGCTTGATTTTGAGATCCCGAAAAATATTATAGAAAGGGAATGCAGCGGGTTAAAAGCGGGTTTCAATGATCATCAAAATCAAGTTGATTTCAGCAGCACTGTGGCATACATGGTTAAACGCGATAAATTCGATCAAAAGCTGGCTGATATGGCAGCTGAAGCTGGAGCCGAGCTTCATGACTCGGAAGTCTGCCGCGATATAACCTGCAGCAGTGAGAATATAACAGTACAAACGGACAAAAACGAGTATCAGGGAAATATCGTTATAGGGGCGGATGGTTTTTTCAGCAAAGTTTTAAAAAAAATCCGGGGAGGTTTTGATAAAGAAGAGATCAGGTACTGTATTATTACGGATATTCCCCTCCCTGAACATGAGGTTACAGAGCGGATCGGCGATTTTGCCGAACTGCAGTTTGGATTTGTCGATTTCGGGTATGCCTGGATGTTCCCGAAAAGGGACTGCATATCAGCCGGGATCGGCGGGATGCTGTCTCACGCAAAGGTATTAAAACACAGGTTTAAAGAGATGCTGGAAATGTGGAACTTGAGAACCGATCTGAAAACAAAAGGCTGTTTTTTACCTGTGTCCAGGTTTAAACACGATATTTGCGCGGACAGGATCATGCTTACAGGTGATGCCGCGGGATTTGTCGATTCTTTCAGCGGTGAGGGGATCAGATTTGCCATTATATCCGGTAAGATCGCCGCTGAAACATCCCTGGCCTGCCACAGGAAAGGCAGCTTCAAGAAAAGTTCGCTAAAGTACTACCAGGAAAAATGTTTTGAAACCTTTGGATCAAGATTAAAACAGTCGAATAAACTTACGGACAACCTGTTTAAATATCCCGGTGTCCTGCTTGGTGAAGCCATCGACAATGATGATTTTCTGATGAGGTATTTGAAAACACTGACAGGCGAGCTGGATTTAACCGATGTCATTAGGCCTCTTATGAAAATGATCCCCCGGTTATTCTTGAAAAAAGTGATCTCTATTTTCAGGATGTTTAAATAAAGATGGTTTATGCCTTTGTACCTTGTTCAACTTCCGCAGCAGTATTTATATTTTTTACCGCTTCCGCAGGGACAGGGATCGTTTCTACCGACCTTATTTCCTGTAATAACCTGCGCGCGTTCGTGCCTTCCCGCAGGCATCATGCGCCTCCCGTTCGGGGAAGACTGATCGACCGGTGTTTCACCTGCGCCGCCCCCGCCTGACCGGAACTGGCCGAATTCATCGTGCTGGGTCTTGTTGATCTGCCAGATCTGCCTTTTTTTGATCGAGGGCGCTATGTGCACCTTAAATATATTTCTGATTATGTCTGTGTTTATGTTTTTAATAAGATCCTGGAAAAGATTGAACGCCTGGAATTTGTATTCTATCAGCGGATCTTTTTGCGCATAGGCCTGATATCCAATGCCTTCTCTCATGCCGTCCATTTCGTAAAGATGCTCTTTCCACCTTCTGTCGATTGATTGCAGCGCAATAAAACGTTCAATTTGAGGGGCCACCTCTTCGCCGAACTCGATTATTTTTTTTTCGTGGGCTTCTCTCGCGAAACTATTGAGCATACTCTTTAAGTCGTTCAGGTTCATCTTTTCTTCAAACTTAAAACCATTTTCTTTCATTATCCCTGTGCCGTACGCGCCGGTGAGATCGGAAATCCAGTAGATGACCGGCTCCGCGACATCGGCCTCGATCCCGGAGCGCGGCATATCGAACTCATCGATTTTGAAGTTTGTAAGCTCTTCGAACGTCTCGTTTATTTTATCTTTGATATTGATGCCGTCAAGAAATTCATTGCGCTTGCTGTAAATGTAATCCCTCTGGTCGTTCATCACATCGTCGTACTCCAGCAGATGTTTTCTTATCTCGAAATTTCTGTTTTCTACTTTTTTCTGCGCGCCGCCGATAGCCCTGGATACAAGGGAAGAATCGATATTCTGACCTTCTTCCATTCCCATTCTGAGCATGATGTTCGATATTTTTTCAGACCCGAACAGTCTCATCAGGTCATCTTCAAGAGAGAGATAAAAACGTGAGGAACCCGGGTCGCCCTGCCTGCCGCTACGGCCGCGCAGCTGATTATCGATCCTGCGTGAATCATGCCGCTCTGTCCCGATGATGTGAAGACCGCCGAGATCGACTATCTTTTCGCCCAGCTTGATATCAGTCCCCCGTCCGGCCATATTTGTGGCTATTGTAACAGAACGTCTCTGGCCGGCTTTGGCAATGATCTGCGCTTCTTTTTCGTGATACTTGGCGTTCAGGATTTCGTATCCGATTTTACGTTTTTTTAGGATTTTCGAGAGCAGTTCCGATTTTTCGACCGAGATTGTACCCACAAGCACAGGCTGGCCGTTGTTGTAGCATTCCTCGATCTCGTCCGCGATCGATTTCCATTTTTCTTTCACGGTCCTATAGATCCTGTCGGGATGGTCGGTCCTTATTACCGGCTCGTTCGTCGGAACTACAACAACTTCGAGTTTGTATATTTTAGCAAACTCTTCGGCTTCCGTGTCAGCGGTACCGGTCATACCTGCCAGCTTTTTATAGAGTTTGAAATAATTTTGTATCGTAATAGTTGCCAGGGTCTGCGTGTCTCTTTCGATCGTAACACCCTCTTTTGCCTCGATGGCCTGGTGCAAGCCTTCACCGTATCTTCTACCCGGCATTAAACGGCCTGTAAACTCATCTACGATAAGCACCCTTCCATCCTGAATAACATACTCGACATCAATTTCATAAAGGGAATATGCTTTTAACAGCTGGTTGATAATATGGAGCTTTTCACTCATTTCAAGGTATTCTTCTTCAATTTCCGCTTTTTTCCTGTTTAAAACTTCAGGCGGTAACTCTGTTTTTTCAATCTCGGCGAGTTTATCCGTATAATCCTGTAAAATCAGTTTTTCGGGATTTGCAGGCGAGAGGGCAGTACGTCCTCTTTCCGTCAACGTGACCGAGTGGCCTTTTTCTTCTATAATAAAATACAGCTCCTCTTCTATCACCGATATGCTTTTCGTCTGGTTGTACTGGAATTCGGTTTTCTGGATGAGCTTTACGTTTTCAGGGGCTTCCTTAAATTTTAACAGTCTTTTGTTTTTAGGGTCGCCTTTTTCGGCCTGGAGAAGCCTTTTTCCCGCTTCCTCGATGTTATCTTTTTCCAGGTAATCCTCTGCTTCCTTTAAATACTTATTGACGATCGACTTCTGCCTGCTTATAAGGTTCGAGACTTTGGGGTTGAGCTCTGAATATTGGTTGGAAGCTGAACCCGCGGGACCCGAAATAATAAGAGGGGTCCTGGCTTCATCGATCAGAACACTGTCCACCTCGTCTACTATCGCGTAATGGTATCCTCTCTGGACCATGTTCTGACGGTCTTCCGCCATATTGTCTCTTAAATAATCAAATCCGAATTCGTTGTTAGTGCCATAGGTTATATCAGCGAGGTAGGCTTCATTCTTTTCTTCAAAGGACATATCATGATATAGATATGCCACTTTCAGGCCTAGAAACTCGTAGATCGGTCCCATCCATTGAGCATCCCTCTTAGCCAGATAATCATTCACTGTAACGAGATGGGTGCCTTTCCCTTCAAGCGCGATCAAATATAGCGGCATGGTCGCGGCCAGTGTTTTTCCTTCCCCCGTTTTCATTTCCGCGATTTTGCCCTGATAGAGCACTTCGGCACCCATGAGCTGCACATCAAAGTGACGCATTCCTATCGTTCTGACAGCGGTTTCGCGGACAACGGCGAAGGCTTCACAGAGGATGTCATCAAGTGTCTGCCCGGACGCAAGCCTTTCGGTGAACTCATTGGTTTTTTTTCTGAGCTCTTCATCTGACAGAGATTTTATTTCAGGTTCCAGGCTGTTGATCTTTTTTACATTGGGGAGCAGGGATTTTATATCCCTTTCGTGTTTACTGCCGAAAATTTTAACAAGTGGGTTGCTCATATCAACAATTTAACAATTGGAATATGAAAAATCAATCCAATTGTGGGGCATATCAGCAAAGCCCCTAACGACGCACTTACAGGTATCGATTTTTTGCTTTTTAATGAAAAAGATATTATAATTTTAAAGCCATGATTTTTCAACTGATGTTTTGGGGATACGGCCTGTGTTAAAGATTTCGTTGCAGTTGGAAATAACGGAGGAAAAGATCTTGAAAAAAATTGGGACGATAATCGCGGCATTTTTTTTAGCAGCCGGGCTTTTGGCGCTGATCTTTAGCTGCTCGAACCAGAAAGTCGAAGAGCTTAAAAAGGAGCAGTCCTTTACAATTCCAATCGGTGCAGGTGAAGAAGAGATCGGGGTTATAAAAGAACAAAACGGTATTTTCAGCAGCCCGGATACTTTAGTATTTAAAAATGGGTTTTTTTATGTGGTTGATTCCGTGAATCAAAAAATATTAAAGATCACAATACCCGGCGATGTGATCCTTGTACTATCGAGGGGAATAAAAAAGCAGGATAGCGCGGAAAATGTATTAAGAACTAAGCAGAGAAAGCATTTTCAGTTCAACAACATCGGTAAAATTGCGGTGGATAATGAAAATAATATCTACGTGGAAGACAGGTTTACACAAAAATTACCGGAAAAAACAGAGATTGATATTTTCGAAACAGGAAATAACCCGGAAGGGGAAAATAACGAGATCATTGTCTCACAGATTTTAAAGTTTGACAGGCTCGGTAATTTTCAGTACAGGATCGGGAAAAACGGTGTGAATACAGACCCGTTCTATTACCTGTATAAAACCATTGTAGATGATTCCGGCAATTTGATCGTTCTGGCTGCCGACGATGAATGGCAGAATTGGACATATAAAAAGTTCGATCCTGAGGGCAGTTTGATCTTTAGCGATACCATATCCAGCGATACTATATTCGATACAAATAATCTTGAAGATTCCGCATATTTTATACTCGACGTGTTCCCTGTTTCAAGCACCGGACATCTTTTGTTCTGGGTTTCACACTATGACACTTCTCATGATACCGAAAATTTTAATGCTGAAAAGGAAATGTGGGGCGAAGAAATCGAGATCGAAAATTTTGAAAGACAGGGCGTAATCGGGAAAGTCGACGAACAGGGATTTGTGAGAGACCTTTTGTATTATAAACTGCTGTACTACAATACCGATGACCGAAAAATCGACAGATCATATAAATGGGAAACAAGAATGGGAACTCAGCATGGAGCTACCGAAGAGTTTCTTGGAATAGATGGGAACATTAACGGGTTTTTGTGGAGATATGTGGATAGCACAAAAGCGATTATATCAATATTACGCCCAAACGGAACACTTTTCGTTCGACGCAGTTTTGTTTTTGAAGATGACGGTATCTGGACCAATATTAACGTTGCCGTGGACGGTTCTATTTCGGCCCTGAAAATCAATGATGAGCTGCTCCATTTTTATCGATGGAGAAGTGACAGATTGCTCATCAGCAAACAGGAAACAGTTACTGTAAAAGAGTTTATTAAGGACAAAATAATCGAGTTTAAAAACGCAAACCGGTAAAACATATTGATGTCCAGGTCTGTCAAAGTTAAAAATATAAAAGCAGGGATTACGCAATACAATGTGGTGGTTCAATAGTAGAAGGAACAGGTCCAGGGGAGCCGTCAGGGGAAAGAGCGAATCTATTGACGATTACAAAAAGGCAGGGTACACATACTACTACAGCAGGGAAGAAAGATTAAAGAAATTAAAAACGCCGGAGGGTGGAAAACGAAGACCGCGGTTTTTTTCCAATAAAAAAACAAGAAACCTGCTTATCATCTTAATAGATCTATTTCTGATAGCTGTCGTAATGTACCTCATTAATAGACCCGCAAATATTTATTTGCAAAAAAACGACAACGGCCTGGTTTATGAGCTTAACATCACCGGTATAAAAGGTAAAAGAATATTAATCGGTTTTTCAATAACAAATCATGGTGCCGAAAAGCTGGTTTTTTCCGATTCTGTACCCATTGTGGTTGAAATAGAAGACCGAAACGGCGAGGTTATTATACTCAGTGATGCAATAAAATCCGATACAGTTCTGTTTCCGGAAGAAAGCACTTCGATCGTTTTTCTTTTGGGTCAGGACGAGCTTCCCGGAAGCGCAAAAGTCGATGTTTTTACAGGCACCGCATCTGTTCCGGTTTTTTCAAAAAATGTAAGGTTTTAGCATACAAATCGGCTTAACGGGTAAAAAGCTGGTTGAAAGTTGACATAATAATGTTTAACTTTAAAAAAATCATTACAAAGGGGATAATAAATGGTCGGTCCAAAAGGTAACGCAGTTATTGGTCAGTCAGGTGGACCTACAGCGGTCATAAACCGAAGTTTTATCGGAGCAATAATAGAGGCAAGAAAACATGGCGAGATCCTTGAAATGTTCGGGGCCCGTCACGGGATACAGGGGATGCTGAACAATGAGTATGTACCGCTCTTTGTGCAGCCCAACTTTGTTCTCAAACAGATATCGACTACACCTGCCGCAGCTCTCGGGTCTGTTAGGCACAAACCTTCAAAAGAAGAGTGCTCCAGGATATTTGAAAATTTTAAAAAGATGAATGTCAGGTACTTTTTTTATATAGGGGGCAATGATTCGGCGGAAACCGCGTATATTATCAACAGCTTTGCCGCGGGTGAGGGCTATGATCTGAGGGTCGTACATATTCCTAAAACAATTGACAACGATCTTCTGGTTACGGATCACTGCCCCGGCTACGGGAGCGCTGCGAAATATGTGGCTTGCGCGTTCATCGGAGACAACGAAGATAACCGGGCTTTGAAAGGAGTTAAAATAAACATAGTCATGGGGAGAAATGCAGGATTTTTAACTGCGGCGAGTATACTCGGCAAACAATACCCGAAAGATGGCCCGCATCTTGTGTATATGCCTGAAAAGCCTTTTGATATCGATCGGTTTTTAAAAGATGTCGAATCCACATATAAAGAGCATGGCAGGGCCCTTATTGCAGTTTCAGAGGGGATAAATAAACAGGGTAATTACAGCTTGAATGAGGACGAAAAGCCTGATTATATATCGACATGGTTAAACTCTTTTGTAAACATCAATCTGCCGGAAAAATATATGCCGAAGGGTGACAGCAAGGCAGTTGAGTTGGATTCTCACGGTAATGTCAGTTTGAGCGGTACCAGTATGCTGGGGGATATCCTGACCTTTATTGTGAAAAACAATTTAGACATAAAACGAGTTCGGGCAGATACTTTAGGTTATCCGCAGCGGTCGTTTCCTCTCGCTATATCCGAAGTAGATGCAGAGGAAGCATATAAAGTAGGTGTGGATGCTGTTATTGCTTCCGTACAAAAGAATTTCGATGAAGGGAGCATCGCGATCCGGAGGCTGGACGATTACGGGGACTACGGGATCGAAACCTTTATTACTCCTCTGCAAAGTGTTCAGAGAAAAACAAAAGACTTTCCGGAAAACTGGTTCGCCGAATCAGGCGGAATAGATGAAAGGAAGTTTCGAGAGTATGTAAATCCTATAGTGGGTGAACTTCCGATGTCGGGAAGATTTATAAAAGCGATATTTTAAAACGCACTATTTTATTAGTGAAATTGAAATAGTGTGCTAAATTTTAACGTAGGCAACCTTTTTATATTAAATAATTCTTTAAGATCGAGTCAATAAATATAATGAAATATTCTCTTTGCTGTATTTTTGTAATATTGGTTTTAGCAATGCCTTTTCACTCCCTCTTTGCCGTAAATACCGAATCTCTCGATTATTTTTCCATGGCTTATTATTATATCTATAATAATGACCTCAAAATGGCAAAGCTGCAGCTTGAGTTGTGCCTTCTCGCTGAAGATGACCCTCCGGTCCTGCTGTACACTATCATTTCGGAGATCTCCGACATGGTCGGTGATACTGAAGATGCATTAAAATACGCGACAAAAGCTCTTGAGCTCGACCCCGAAAACGAAACGGTGCTCAAAATAAAAATGACCCTGCTTTTCGAAAATCAGGAATATGAGAGATCGGTCGAATATCTGCAGAGACTTCTGGAGCAGGACCCGGATAATCTTCAGTTACTGTCCTACGGGGCTGAGCTGTACAGTGATCTTGGGTATGAAAACGAGTTGATCGATGTTTACACAAGGATTCTGCAAATTAAACCAAACCTTGTCCACGTGCGTTTGAATCTCGGATATCTTTTATCCAAAAAAGGTTTACTGCGCCTGGCGGAAAAGCAGTATCAAACGGTCCTGGAGATCGAGCCCGAAAACAAAAAAGCTATTTTTTACCTCACCTATATCTACCTCAGCAACGGGAGGAGTGAGGAGGCAAACCGGTATTTTCGCGAACTGGATGAAAAAAATCTTTTGACCGACGATATGCTGGAGGATTACGCTTCGAGTCTGTTCATCGAAGGACAGAACCCCCTTTCGGTACTAAATAGAATAAAGGACAGGAGTGACATCTTAAGTATTACCAGGGCAATCATTAAGTTTACGGACGGAAAACCGGATGAATCAAAGATATATTTCGAAACTGCTGTAAAAGAGGACCCTTCAAGCATTGCCGGATACACGGGTTTGATAAGAATTGCGCAGATTAAAAAAAATCAGGATATGGAAACAAAATGGAGATTTGTGCTTGCCGGGAATTATTATAATTATAATAATTTCGAAAAAGCTCTTGAGGAAGCCCTTGTAGTAAGAGAGCTTGATCCTGTTTTACTTGAAAACGTGTACCTGCTGGGGGATATTTACAACAATCTCGGTATGAAAGAAGAGGCCATAGCCGAGTACGAGTATTTTAAAAAACATTCAGAGGAAAAAGGGGATGTTCACATAAAATTAGGTCTTGCTTATGACGAGATCGGTAATAATCTTGAAGCTGTAAATAACTTCCTGGAAGCCCTGAATATTTACCCGGACAACGATGAGCTGTATTACTATCTGGGGATAGAGTACAGGATCCTGAAAGATAATGAAAACGCGGTGAACGCTTTTAAAAAAGCTGTCGAGTTAAAACAGGATAACGCGTATTACATTTTTCATTTAGGCGTCTCTTACGAGAGAATGGGAAGCATAGAGGAAGCAATATTTTATCTCGATAAGTCTATCCGGTACGACGATAATAATGCCATGGCGCTGAATTATCTGGGATACCTTCTGGCAGATAAAGGTATCAGGCTCGACGAGGCAAAAGTACTTATTGAGAATGCAGTTTCAATGAGCCCGGAAAACGGAGCCTACCTGGACAGTTTGGGGTGGGTGTACTATAAGATGTCGGATTTCAACAACGCAAAAGTACAACTTGAAAAAGCTGTAAAGTATATGGATAGTTCTGATGAGGAAAATTATCTCGTGTATGAACACCTGGGGGATACATATTATAAAATAGGTTTGATGAAAGAAGCAGTTGCCGCGTGGAACGAAGCTTTAAAACTGAAATTTGTCGAAGGGATCCAGGATAAAATACAAAAACTGGAAAAGGAGCTCCAGGATTGAAAAAAAAGTTAAAAATGTTTTTTATGCTTCCTCTTTTATTTTTCATTTTATCCTGTTCGTTAAGGACAACAAAAATAGGCGGGCCTGTGGAACCACCTTTAGAAACCGAAGAAAGCCTGCCTTTATTAACCCGGCTGAATAAATACAACGATATGGTGAGAACGCTCGAAGGAAGCGCGTTTACGGTATACAGAACAGATGAAAAAACAATAAGTTTAAAGATGGATATCATTACCGATAAAAAAGAGCGGAGGTTCAGGATCGATCTATTTGATTTTGTATTTAAAGTGCCTCTGGTATCGATTGTCAGAAATGATAACGATGTGCTTGCGGTAGTTCACAATAAAAAAGAATATTACACGCTCACTTTTGAATACTTTGATTTTTGGGAAATGACAGGTATCAATATACCCAAAGATATCCTGATAAGTTCCATAACAGGCGAGGTGCACATGATCAAAGGGGAGACAGTGATCTCCAGTACGGAGGATCTATTACTTTCGATCGAAGGAGAAACCGGCCTTGAATTGGTGCGATTTAACAATGATGATCTGCCGGTTGAAGCGCATTTTATTTATGAAACAGAAAGTTACATAGTTAATTATGAAAAATACAAAAACATTGAAAACATTGATTATCCTCATAAAATTACCATTAAACATGATGACAGCCGGCTTGAAATAAACTATGCAGAGGTCAAGCTCAACACCGTGGTGGAGAGCGCTGCGTTTGACTTTGACAGGTCTGTTCTGGAAGAATACACACGGGTGAATTGATTATTAATGTGTTTATTTTTCTAATTTTGTGTACTTTTTACGGCAAAAAAATTATTTTCCGGCAAAGGTGAAAGCGTCGCCTCTTTAATTACCTAAATATAATAAATTATGTAAAGCAATAAATGAAACTGTTGGTATTTATTTTGCATATAGTTTAGCATAACGAAGTGCAAAATCTAATATCAGGGGTATTATGTACTTTCAAAATACTATAAAAAAGCGTATTGAGCTAAAGGGAATCGGCATTCACAGCGGTGAAACAGTCAGAATATATCTTGTTCCTGCACCAGTAAATACCGGGATTATTTTTCTTCCTTATCGTCAAATCGATTTTTCAGGAATTAACGCGAACATAGAAAATCTTCTTCATGTGAAAAACGCGATCACTATCGGGACCAATGATTTTTCTATCCAGACGATTGAGCACTTTATGGCCTCTTTTTCAGCGTTTGATATTACAAACCTGTACATCCTCGTGGACGGCCGGGAACTGCCGATCCTCGATGGTTCTGCCAGAGAGATCGTAAATGCTATTGACGAAGCCGGTATTTATGTTCAGAATGCTTTTTGCGATATCTTTTATATCCCCTATCCGTTATGGATCGAAAAAGAGGGCAGATACCTTATTGCTCTGCCAAGCGATGATTTTAAAATAACATACACTATCGATTTTTCATCTAAAAGTGATGCGGTGGGTATTCAGACAGCCCATTTCAATATAGATAAAGACGCATTTATAAAATCAATAGCACCTGCAAGAACTTTTGGTTTTTTAGAGGATATTGAACAGCTTAAATCGCGCAATCTTGCTCTTGGGGGTTCTCTTGAAAACGCGTTAGTATTTACAAAGAGCAGCCTGATGAATGATAACCTTAGATTCAATAACGAGTGCGTGCGACATAAGATCCTCGATCTTATCGGCGATCTCTCACTTGTCGGTTATAAAATGAAAGGGCATTTTATTGCCCATAAGGCAGGGCATTTCATGGATATGGAGCTTGTAAAAAAAATCAACAAGTTAGTAACTAAAAATAAGAGAGCCAGGGATGTTTCGAGGATCCTGCGTAAAAGAAAAGAGATCGAGTTTAAAAAGTTTCTTGATAAGATGAACCTTGACTAACGCTTACAGCTAAAAGACCTTAAATTTAACTTCAGCTCCCAATCCCACTGTAATAAAATTATCAAGTACATCATAAACTACAAGCTTAAATTTTAAAAATTCTATTAATTCCAGATATTATTAGGAAAATACACGATTGGTATGTGAAAAAAGTTTTCACTTCAATTAGAGATTATTATCTTTTGGAATACTTATTCCCCATGCCCGGCATACCTTAAGCTTGGTGAAACGTTGATCAATATTCCATGGAGAAAATATGTATTA
>DRHN01000346.1 GCA_011049595.1 Spirochaetota bacterium
AGTATGTGTGGAGGAAAAAGCGTAAGGATACGGATTGACACCGCTATCCAGCAGATTTTTTCTTTTTACGATTCGGTGTTCCTGAAAAAAATCCGGGTAATCGCCCATGTATTTGTCTTTCTGTTTTATATTTCAGATTAATAGATAAAATTCATTTATGCAAGCTAAACAGGTTCGTAATTGAAGAAAAAATATACAACTTTCAAGAAAATAAAGCAAGGTTTAGGAGGGCGGTGATAAAGTCTTTTTTCACACGCCCATTCACAAAATTTATTTCTTTGTTGCTGTCAAAGGCAAGTAAATCAGTACTTTGCACTGACCTTTGACAGCATATTCACAGGCTATGTGGGTTTTTCACAACTCTTTTAGAAAAACAGGTGACAATTAACTGCTTTTCTTTCCATCGGATTTCTGCAGTCAGAATCCGGAAGCAACAAAACGTATGCTCAATGAAAATATCATTGATTATCGGATTCTGCGGGCTGAGCAATTCCCTGTCTGAGACGCTCCGATATCTTATAATGATCTTCTGCTTTTTCCATCTTACCCTGACCCTCATAGGCAGCACCGATATTCTGATGCAAAACAGCATTATTCGGCATAAATTCAAGCGCTATTTGATACTGTTTAATAGCTTCTTCATACTTGCCCTGCTGTACGAGGTATGCTCCCATATTGTTGATAGTCGGGACTTCCCGGGGATTTATCTTCAAAATTTCACGGAAATGCTCAATTGCCTCATCTATTCTGCCTTGCTGACCGAGTGTAATTCCCAGGTTCCTGTGAGCATCAATATACTCAGGATTTATACGCACCGCATCTTCGTAATGTGAGATAGCTTCATCGATATTGTTCTGACGCATCAGTATATCTGCCATGCTTTTATGTGCCTGCGAATGGTCGGGATTTATGCGGAGCACCTCTTTATACTCCTCGATAGCCTCTTCATTTTTCCCCTCCAGGGCAAGTGCAAATCCATAATTCTGGTGAGTTGCTTCAAGGTCGGGATTTATCTTTAACGCCTTTTTATAATACGATATTGCCTTGATAAGATCGCCGCTCATGCCATGCGCCAGACCCAGGCTGCTGAGTGCTTCAGTATCCTCAGGTTTTAAACGAACCGCTTCAGAATAATATTTAATTGCTTCCTTTAATTCACCACGTTGCGCATGCAGGCTTCCCATATTAATATTCATTTTAAAAGCCTGTCCATTTTCATCGGGGCTTGAAAATAAATCCTGCTTATACAACCAGTAGACACCGAGCGATAAAAGTACCAAAACAACACAAACAATAATAATTGGAATACGCAGTGAGGGCTTTTTCTTAGATTGGTCTTGCCTGACTGTTCGGGATTTCTTAATTGATTTCTTCTCAGCCGGAGTAATTTCTGTTTCATGAGATACCGTTAAAGATTCTTCCTCAGGAATGACATTCCGGTTTACCTCTTGTTTTTTTTGTAAAGTTTTTTTCATGGACAACGATTTTCTTTTTGATCGCCGTTTTTTTGTTTTTTGTTTCATAATAATACTTGATGTATTTCCTTTTTAAATATGGATTGTTTGTGAAAAAGCAACTTTGAAACAATAAATGTAGGTAAAATAGTATAAATAATCAACAGAGAATTTGGCTTTTACATATAGATTAACTGATTAAACTCAGTATAACATGTGGTTTGAATTGACTGCTGCTATGATTTCAGGCCACTCCGGTTGAATAAAACTACAGAAATGACTTTTCAGAAACTAATTGTCAAATCTTATTTTACTGACTATCTTTTGAAAATGGGGGATTTTGAATATGAGACAATTCATTCGGCACCCTACGGATATCCCGCTCGAATTTCAACTTGAAGATATCATTGCTCAACATAAGGATTACCTGAATGATATCAGCGAAGGCGGTCTCTCTTTCCAGTCTAATAAATATATCGAGACCGGCGCTATAATCAATATTCGTATTCCGCTTCGAAACCCCGTGTTTGAGGCAAAGGGGATTGTCGCCTGGTGCCGTGAGAGCAGCGGTCGCTATGATGTCGGCGTGTATTTTCAGGATGTGTCAAGCGAGCACCGGCTTCGCATGGTTGAACAGGTGTGCCATATCGAACATTATAAGAAAGAAATCCTTGAAAATGAAGGCCGTGAGCTCTCCGGAGAAGAAGCCGCCGTTGAATGGATTAAAAAGTATGCAAAAGATTTTCCAAGATGAATGATGATGGCTTGAAAGCAAATGGCATTAAAACAAGGATGAGGGATAAAGGATGAAGGATGAATTGTAAAATATGAATTGTGAATTGTGAAAATAAAGAAGGAGCAAGTTTCACGCTTGCCTGATGTACGATTGAAAATTGACAAATCAAATACTAATCTAAAATCGTAAATAAGAAGAGGTAAACTTTAATGCGTCAAAAAATTTCCCCCATTCTTTTAGCTCTGCTTTTATTTTTTTCTGGCTCATATATACTTATAACTAACACTTTATTATCTACATTAATCTTTCATCCTTCATCCTTTATCTTTCATCCTTTAACTTTAAATGCCGAGCCTGTCTCGATTCCCGGTATGGTCACGATTACAGCTTCAGTTCGTGAAGCCCCTCCCGCATGGGCGGTTCTTGAACGCCATCTGATGAAAACAATGGAAGTTTCCGCACAACTATTTCTTGATAAGTTCACATATCATGGCGGCACACTGCGCGAACATGGAAAAATCGATGACGATTACGAATGTTTTATAAGCTGGCCTCTTCTTTATGCTATCGGCGGCGATGAGAAATTTCTCGATTGGGGACTCCGTGAATTCAACGCCATTACCCGCCAATGGACCTACCAGCATAGACAAAGTGTTTACAGGGAATTCATCAGGCACTACGATGCACTTCACCTGAGCGAGGGATATGTTGGGTTCCAGTATTTCGGCCTTGCAGACCCAACAATACCGGAAAATATCGACAGGTCGCGCAGGTTTGCAGGATTTTACCTGAATGAAGACCCGGAAGTACAGAATTATGATCCCGAGTACAGAATTATTCGTTCAATTGCAACCGGCAGCAAAGGCCCGTCTGATCATCAAGGAGCGGGACTTGCACATGCCTCCATATACCCGATTATGAAAAATATTGATCCTGACTGGCATAATAAACCGGAACTGCGGGCGGAAATCCAGAAAATCTATGATGAAGTCGTTGTGCCATGCGATATCCCGGCAAATCTCGCTATAACGGGGCTGGTTACCCATGCCTATCTCTTAACGGGCGATGAGAAATACAAAAAATGGGTTCTGGAATATGTCGATGCCTGGATGGAACGTATCAGGGAAAACAACGGTATAATTCCGGATAACATCGGACGAACAGGAAAGATCGGTGAATACAGGAACGGCCAGTGGTGGGGAGGGTTATTCGGCTGGAACACGCGTTATGGTATCGAGATAATGTTCAAGGCACTCATAACCGCCTCGGAGTGTGCGCACCTGATAAGCGGCGACCCCAAATACCTCGATCTATTGAGGTCACAGGTTGATGTCCTGTTGAATCTTGCGAAGAAAGAACATGGGAATCTAGTTGTACCTTATAGATACGGTCCGGAAGGCTGGTATGATTATCGGCCGTTTATGCCGCATATACTGAGTCATCTCTGGCACGCATCGCTTGATGAGAAAGATTGGGAACGTATCGTGAGAGTCCGCAAGGGATCAAAATACGGTCCGAGACCCTATGCTTATGCAACTTCACCTGCTCCCGGCACACCAGAAGAAGAAACATGGCGTCCGGACGGTTCGATAATGGACTGGAATTATGTGGAAGATGATATTAAACAGTGGAACGAAAACAGGCTAAACGAGAAACCTCATCTTCAATACCTCGCAGGGGAAAATCCTGACTGGCCGGAAAATATCATGCAGGCTGAATTCAAAATGCTATGCCGTAATATTGAAAGGATTAAGGATCCGAACTACAAACACATATGGGGAAGCCAGACAATGATAGAACAGCGGGCTGTTTTCACCAACGGCCTCCAGCAGATAACTATGGGTGCACCCCATACCAGCTTCAATGGCGGTCTTTTACGTGCGCATGTTCGCTACTTCGACATAGATCGTGCACGCCCCGGTTTACCGCTCGATACCTCTGCGCTTGTTGAAAAGATTGAAGCCGATCGAACAGTTATTCACCTTGTAAACCTCAACGTATTTGAGACAAGGAATCTTATTGTTCAGGCAGGATCCTACGGAGAACATGAATTTACCGAAGTTCACTTCATTGAACAATCGAAGGACAGCGAAGGGAAAATGGTTTTATCTGATAAAACTGTTCCGGTCAACAAAAAATATTTCGCTGTTGAGCTTCCTCCTGCCACAACGATAAAGCTGGAAATAGGGATGAAACGTTTCGTAAACAAACCCACCTATGCCTTCCCGTGGCATTAAAACAAGGATGAGGGATAAAGGATAAAGGATGAAAGATGAAAGATAATGTAGGGGCAAGTTTTAAACTCGCCCAAAATACAATTAACGAAAAACATGAATCCAAAATCGTAAAAAAGAGGAGATAAACTTTAATGCGTCAAAAAATTTTCCCTGTTTTCTTAGCTCTGCTTTTATTTTTTTCTGGCTCATATATAATCATCTTTCATCCTTTATCATCATCCTTCTCACTTCATCCTTCATCCTTCATATTTCATCCTTCATATTTCATCCTTCATCCTTCGGTTATAAATGCCGAGCCTGTCTCGATTCCCGGTATGGTTACGATTACAGCTTCAGTCCGAGAATCACCACCCTCCTGGGCGGTCATGCAGCGCCATTTGATAGAGACAATGAATGAGGCTGCACCACTCTATCTGGACAAATTCATTTACAGCGGCGGCACAATGCGTCAACACGGCAAGCTCGATGACGATTATGAATGTTTCATTAACTGGCCGCTATTTTATATCATAGGCGGAGATGACAAGTTCCTCGACTGGGGCCTGCAGCAGTTCAATGCTATAACCCGCCAATGGACTTACCAGCATCAAAAAAGCGTACACAAGGAATTTGTGAAACATTATGATATGCTACATTTAAGCGAAGGTTATCTCGGGTTCCAGTATTTTGGTCTTGCAGACCCCACCATACCGGAAAATATTGACAGAGCTCGACGTTTCGCGGGCTTTTACATGAACGAAGACCCCGATGCGCCTAACTTTGACCCTCAATACAGAATCATCCGTTCAATTGCTTCAGGAAGCCAGGGCCCGGTAGAAAGTTCCGGGGCGGGATACATGCTAAATTACGGGCATGCGACTTTATACCCGATTGTAAAAGACCTGGAACAGGGCTGGGATAAGGATCCAAAACGCCGTGAGGAAATCCAGAAGCTCTACGATGAGGTGGTTACACCGTGCGATTGCCCCATGAACCTCTGTATCACAGGCCTTGTCAGCCATGCTTACGTCCTGACCGGCGACGAAAAATACAAGAAATGGGTTCTGGATTATGTCGATGCATGGATTGAGCGCACAAAGGAAAATAATGGTATTATCCCTGATAACATCGGACGCACCGGCAAAATCGGCGAATACAGGAACGGACAGTGGTGGGGTGGATTTTTCGGCTGGTCTGGAAGATACTCTATCGAGATGCTGTTTAATTCGCTTATTACCTCCTCCGAGTGGTCCTATCTAATCAGCAGCGACCCTAAATATCTCGGTTTCTTTCGATCCCAGATAGATGTGCTACTGGATAATGCAATCACCCGTGACGGTAATCTTTTGATTCCATATAAAATGGGACCCGATGGATGGTATGATTACCGCCCGATGGAGCCTTTCGGACTCAGCCATTTATGGCATGCCTCTATGAACTCAAAAGACTGGGAACGAATTGAGAGAATTCGAAAGGGCACAAAAAATGGTCCCTGGGCATATGCATATGCGGAATCTCCAAATCCGCCTGCTCCCGGCTCGGAAATGTGGAAACCGGACGGAACCCTGTTTGACTGGAATGCGGTACGTAATGACCTGATCGGAAACAAACACAGGCTGAACGAATCGCCGCATCTCGGTTATCTGGGGGGAATAAATCCCGACTGGCCGGAAAAGATTCTTAACGCAGAATACGAGATGGTTTGCCGTAATATTGAAAGGCTGCGAAGCGATACCTACCGGAATTCGTGGGGAAGCCAGACAGTTCTGACTCAGAATCCCATTTTCACAAACGGGCTTGCCCAGATGACCTTGGGTGCTTCGTTTACAGGCTTCAACGGTGGTCTTTTGAATGCCAGTGTACGCTATTTCGATCGTGATCGTGCAAGGCCCGGCTTGCCGGAAGATGTGGCAGCGCTTGTGGAAAAACTGGAAGCAGACCGTACTGTGCTTCAACTGGTCAACACAAACGCCTTCGAAACCCGCTCATTGATCGTACAGGCCGGTGCTTACAGAGAGCACAAATTTATCGATGTGAAATTTACCGAACAGTCCAAGAACAGCGAGGGGAATACGTTTTTTTCAGAAAAAACTGTCCCTGTAAATAAGGATTATTTCGTAGTCGAGCTTCCTCCTGCCACAACGATAAGGCTGGAAATAGGGATGGAACGTTTCGTAAATAAACCCACCTACGCCTTCCCGTGGCATTAAAACAAGGTTGAAGGATGAAAAAAAGGCAGAAGTAAAAAATAACTGGAGATGCACAAATGCATGTAGAGACAGGTTTGTAACCTGTCTAATTGTGAAAAAAAGTGGAAGTTTTTTTTAGCTGACTGCTGAAAGCTTAATGCTTCTTTATGAAGGATGAAAGCGGAATTGTGAATTGTGAAAGCGGAATTGTGAATTGTGAAAAAAATGTAGGGACAAATTTCAAACTCGCCCAAAATACAATTAACGAAAAACATGAATACAAAATCGTAAATCTAAAATCGTAATTAAAATGAGGTAATCCAGTATGCGTTTAATAACAGTTCCAATTTTTCTTATCCTGTTTTTTGTTTTTCCCGGCATTTCAAAAACAGATACGGTTATAATTCCCGGGATGGTCACTATTACAGCTTCAGTCCGGGAAGCACCGCCAGGCTGGGCAGTCAAGCAGCGTCACCTGATAAAAACCATAAATGAGGCAGCACCCATTTATCTGGAGAAGTACACTTACCGTGGCGGAACCATGCGCGAGTCTCGAAAACTCGATGACGACTATGAAAACTTCATAAGCTGGCCTCTTTTCTATATGATGGGTGGTGATGAAAAAATCCTTGATTGGGGGCTTCAGGAATTTAATGCAATTACACGCCAGTGGACTTACCAGCGCCAGAAAAGCGTTTACAAGGAATTTGTTAAGCAGTACGAC
>DRHN01000347.1 GCA_011049595.1 Spirochaetota bacterium
ATATACAACAATTCGGGTACACGGTTTCGGAGACCGAAGAAGCGATTATCTTCGAGACAGAGGATATGATAACCGGGTACGGTAATTTCATGGATATTTACAACCTCCTGGCAAACGAGCTTTCAAAAACGATCTACAGCGATTTGATGAAGGAATTGAACAACGGGGGGGGAGTGCCTCTATACCCCGTGGTCGATCTTGATAAAAACTCCGGAATGACCCTGACCGACGCGGACGAAATTACTGTTGTACAACATGAGCACGAATACATCGTGAATGCGGAAAAAGATAAAAACGCCGATTCTGACAAGGCAGTGACCGGAAAAAATACTTCCGGCAGGGCAAAACCGGCAGAACACACATCCCTGGCCGGCGAGCCTCCCAGGGACCGGGGGAAGACCGCGGGCTTTCCGGTAAAAACCATGTCTTTTCAGGACAGAACAGGAGACGTGGAAAACAAGCTTGTGGACCTGACGTCAGCCGAAGTGGAATTTTTCGACGGATGGGCCGTCTTTTCGGTTGTCTACGCGGCCTTTCCGGATAAGATCATGCTCAACAGCCCGGACCTGCACAACGAGAACCTTGAATATTCATGGTCCGTTGAAATTGATATCGAAGGTGACGGAACCGATGACTACTCGGTTTCAATTGACTGGTTCAAGCCGCAGGGTTCAAGCCCCTTTGAGGCGCCTGTAATGGAATATGTCCAGAAAGGTGTTTGGAAGATCCGCGCCGACATAGTCGAGTTGACCGATATACCGGTCGAAGTCGACAAGCAGGGAAACACCCTGATTTTTAAGTTAGATTTGACTTCCGGGCCTCCGTTCTCGAGATTATCGGAAAGATCAAAGCTCTCTTTTAGCGGCTATTACAATAACGGCAAACATGTGGACTGGGACACACTCGAGTGACATTGTGTTTGTCCGCGCACTTACAACACGTGTATTTGTCAGCCCTCAATTAATAAAAAACAGATAACCGACCCATCCCATGATAAAAAAACGCGTAATTCTCGTCAGAACACTCGTCAATACAAAAATCAGAAATTTCATTTTATAAATACCCGCGGACCAGCACACGGCGCTGAAAGGCACAGGGGTCAAAGCTCCGGCGGCAACTGCCCAAAGCCCGTATTTTTTAAACAGCGTCTCCCCCTTTTCGAAATGCCCGGGTGAAAAAAAAATTTTTAATCCTTTACTGCCGATCTTTTTCCCAAAAAAATAACCGGCTATACCCGCCGCGACACTGCCGCCTCCGCCTACAATAGCGGCCCTCAGCAGATTTGCCCCGCCGAGAGTTGAACTTATAATAACCACATCGGGCGACACCGGTTGTATCACAATGTCCATCATAAACACCATCGCGGCGACACCCGCCAGCCCGTAAAGGGAGAACAGTTTCCTGGATGCTGCTTTCAGCTCATTCAGGAAAATTATCGAAAGCGCGAAAATAATTAAAATAGATACGATCAAAAGCACATGTTTAAATTTCATCACAATGGTCCGGGTAAGTGGTCAGGCCTTTCTCTCCTGATACACAATATACTCCTCCGGAATACATTGCAGCAACACATCTGTTGCAGTGATCACAATCGGACCCGGGGATCTCACCTTTTTCTATTTTTTTTACAAATCAGGATCGCGGACAGGCGAAAATATTTAAATCAGGATCGCGGACAGGCGAAAATATTTTATTGCCGTTATTCATTTTATTCTGCCTTTTTCAAATGATGTATTTATAAAATTATTAAAATAGGGTAATATTAAAATTACCGAACAAATCCAATTCATCAATAAATAAACTGAAAACCGGCCGAAACAGCAATACAACCCGGTTTATTCCAGCCGTAGGTGTCCGATTCCTCACCGGCCTGGATCGCGGCCAGTCCGAGTATATTCAACCCCTCGTAAATGTTCCAGTTCACCCCCGTCGTGATCAGCGCGGAAAGATCAACAGGAGACACGATGTTCCTGAAAATAAAAACGAGTGAATCGCTCACAGCCCAAACGATCTCAGGATAAAGCATTAAAGCGTACCCTTCATCCCCCGGACCACTATTATCCTCAGACCAGGGAGCGGCAGGTTTGATGAGCCCTTCAAGCCTGAAGGAAAGGGTTGAATCGTCGGGAAATTTGTACATGTGAAAAAGCCCCAGGCTGACGGCGACGCTCCGGGCGATACCGGAACTCCCACCTGGGTCATGGGGGATGGAAACGGTGCCCGAGAGGTGCCAGTCTACAAGTAAATGACCCTGAAAACTGAGATAGGGGTTGTGGGTTTGTTCGCCCCCGCGGTAAAGATAGCCCCCTTCGGTCTTGACCCCGATGACCCTGGCAACGAGCCGCCCCCCGGCCCGGGTGTCGGCGATGCGGGGTGTTTCAGCATCGGGGTCCGCGATGAGCTCGGAAAGATTGAGCTCGGGTGCCAGGACAATGGTCTCAAAAAACGAGTAAGTGCCCAGAGGTACATACAGCGACGTCAGCCACGCGGCCTCATCCCTCAGCTCTTCGGCAGTCATATCGACCGACGACGCGGCCGCGCCGAAGATCACGTCCCCTGCGTTATATATAAACCCTTCACCCCAGGACACCCTTGCCTTTCCGACGGTGACACGGAACCCGGGGAAACGGGCTTTGACAAAAGCCCTGGAAATGTCAAAAAGGACCGTGTCCGCTACCTGCGCATCCATGGACAGCTGTGCCCTGATGTTTTTATATTTATCGGCTTTGAAAGTGACCCGGCCCGTCCCGAGACCGTAAAAGCCCCAATCCCCCTGTTGGGCTCTGGAAAGTGTGTTCAGCAGCGTGAGTTTTACTGAAGTCGAAATATCAGCCTCGAGGGGCAGAGCACAAAAGATCAGAGAGCCAAAGATCATAAAAACAAATACATGAATTATCTTTGTTACCATGTCAATTCTTCCAGAGAAAAGATACCGGGTTCGAGGTGAATATCGATTTCGATACTCTGGATAAAAAATTCGGTGCTCGAGTCTTTTTTCAGGGTGTCCTTCAGTACCATGTGAAAGGGGACCGCTTTTCCCGAAACCTTCCGTATATCATCTGCAGTTATCTCCTTCAGCAGCTTTCCCGAACGTGAGAATTTGTGGACCTGCCGGTATATAAAAAGCTCTTTATCGATCCACATAACCTGTTTGTAATAGGGCACATTTCTACTTTTTGCCGTCATGCTCACCCTGTAGCAGGGCTCACCCGCGATCTCCTCTGTGCCTTCAAGCGTCACACTGTAGGACCTGAGCAGGCTTTTACCCCCTGTCATGTCCTCGTATGACATGTCCGAACCCATTACCGATTCCTTCAGGGCCGAACCCTGCATACGAATGAGCTCTTCGGCATCGGGAAAAAAAAGATATATCTCATCCTTTGTGCGAAGGATCTTCATCCCCTCTTCCTCAACACTTGTGAACTCGATCAGCATGCTGTCATCCCCCCTGGAATAGGAAAGAAAAGAGCTTGTTTTTGTGCCGAACCTGTCATTAACGACCAGTAAACCTTCGGTACGCGCGGTTTTGACCACGGTGTTCTTTTCCATTTTTTTTATGACATCTTCAGCAGAGATTGCCATTATAGATGCGGGCACAGCCGCGGCTATCAGCAACGCAAGCACCAGCTTTTTCATGATACTGCCTCCATGCTTTATATGTTTCGTATCTATATGTTTCGCAGCGCTTCAACCGGTTTCACCCTCGAAGCCTTGACCGACGGAAAGATCGTGGCCAGGGACGAGATGAACACCGAGTACACAAACACAAGAGAAACGGACTTCAGTTTCAGCGAGGGATAGATCCTGTTCGAGATCTCAAAGTCGACACCCTCCATCGCCGCGCCGAGATTTATCCCGGTGATTGACAGCGGTATCGTGACACCGACACCCGCAAGCACTCCGATAAGTGAGCCTATCAGGCTCAGGAAAAGGGCCTCGACGAAAAACAGCCTGACAATTTCGCCTCCGGTCATGCCCAGCGCGCCGATGGTGCCTATCTCCCTCCTTCTTTCATAGATGACCATCATCGTGGTGTTGATTATGACAGAGCTGGCAAGAATAAAGAAAAAGAGAGCCATAAAATTGTAGGCTGAAGACGCCATCTCGATAAAGGAGTAGGATGAGTCGATCTCCTCCCAGGACCGGGCCTCGAGCTCCTGTCTCCCCGCTGCCGCGAATGCCATGTTGAGCTGTTCGGCAGTGCGGACCGAGGATCCGGATTTCTTCAGTTTCATTATGATCTCTGTCACGGAGCTGTCCATCCGGAGCAGTTTCCGGGCCCTGTCCAGCGGAACAATCAGGTAACTTTTGTTTAACGCCTGCACAGGAAAACCCACAATACCCGTCACGCGCAGCGTGACCGCGTTGGATCCGCGCCGCATCGTTGTGGACAAAACTGTGATCTTGTCGCCGGTTTTGACCCCTATGTCTTCCGCCAGGCCGGCCCCCAGTATGGTTTCATTTTTGCCCTTCTCAGGCAGCCGGCCTTCGATTATTCGACTCTCGAGATCCTGATATGCTTTTTCCAGAAGAATATCAACCCCCATACCAACGGCCTTGTAAGTGTCTTCGTTCCGGTATATCATTGCCGGGAAAGTTATCCTGGGAGATATTACATCAACCGCTTCATTCCTGGTTATTGCTCTCACAACTTCTTCATAGGATTCGATCCGCAGGTGAAGAGGATTCAAATATTCATATTTCCCATATTCACGGTGACGAACCTGTATCTCTCCTGTATAATAGTTGTGAAGGTTGCTCGAGAGATCTTTTTTCATCCCCTCCAGATAGGAAAACAGAAAGACCATGCCCATGGAAGCAACAGCTATGGAAGCGGTCGATAGAATGCTCCGTCTCCGGTTCCTGTTGATATTGCGGACAGCGATGTTTATAATTTTCATCACATCCTCCTTTATTGATCCCGTAAACAGCTTGTAATGGACATCTTCAGGGCCCGCCTGGTCGGGATAAAAGCGACAGCAACGGAAAGTAATATACCGAAGAAAAACGCCTGCACAAAAGCTGCCGGGTTCCAGGCGCCGCGCATGATCCCTGCGACACGGTAGCCTATATCCATGTCCCTTGTCATCGCGGAGTAATCCACCCCCCATTTGACGATCCAGAAGCAGAGGGCCGCTCCCAAAAGCATCCCCAGCACAGACCCGATAAACCCGATCCCGCCGGCTTCAAAAAGAAAAGCTAGCCTGATCTGTGATCTTTTCATCCCGAGCGCGCGCATCATCCCGAGCTCCCTGACCCTCTCGTATATTGCCATCAGCATCGTGTTTGAGACACCGACAGCCGCGATGATAAACACAAGAAAAAGGATCATGCGGGTGCCCGACTGCTTTGTGGTGGCCAGGGCCACGTAATCTTTAGCGAGGATTTTCCAGCTCAATACCTCGAGCCCGGCAAAATCAGTGGCGATCCTGTCATTTATTTCAGCTGCCATCAGCTCCGCGTCCGCCCTCTGGGGGAATTTTAGATTTATCTCTGTAACCGCGCCCCGCATTTCCAGGTAGAAATCAGCAGTGTCCAGGGGTATGAATATGGAGCTCCTGTTCACTACCGGGTTGGGGCAGTTTACGATACCCGCTATTATCAAATCGAGGGTCTGGTAATAGCCGTCCCTCGTCGTTGTGATGATCGTGATGGGGAAACCGATTTGTGCACCCAGGTCTTCGGCAAGCCAGGAGCCCATCAAAACGCTGTCCTCACCGGGCTCGAGGTAGCGTCCGGCCGTTATTGTTTCCCTGAAGCGAAAAACGTTGTCATCGTTTCCAGGGTCGATGGCATAAATCTTTACAGGCATTGACCCGTCCTGCTCGAACGGGTCCTCCCTTATTATCAATTCCCCTCCGAACACAATACGCGCGGCAGCCGGTATCTTCATTTCCGTCAGCCTGGCAACAACAGCGTCAGGGTCCTCGATAACATATTCAAGCGGAAGCTGGTCCTTCTCCTCCCAGTACTCATCGTTCATTATCCGGGCATAGCTTGATTCGTACCAGATGAGGTTTCGCTCCGACTCCTGCTCCATGCCTAAAAGCCAGGAATCTAAAAAAATAAAGATCCCGAGACCGACAGCTATGGCCGACGCCGTGATCATGGTCCTCTTTTTGTATCTTGACAGGTTCTTCCACGCAAGCCCTAAAAGAAATCTCATTTATTTCCTCCTTTCATCCGAACTGATCATACCGTCGTGGAGCTGGAGCAGACGGTGAGCGTAATCCATGACCATCGGATCGTGGGTTGAAAAAATGAATGTTGTGTTGTACCTGGTATTCATGTCCTGCATGAGTTTCAGGATAGACCCACCCGTTTTAGAATCCAGATTGGCGGTGGGTTCGTCGGCGAGTACGATCTGAGGGTTTTTTACCAGTGCCCTCGCTATCGCGACTCTCTGCTGCTGACCGCCCGACAGTTTTGAGGGAAGCCTCTTTTCCTCCCCTTCCAGCCCGACCTCGGCGAGCAGGAGCATAGTTTTCTGTTTTATATCTCTGTCATTATACCCCAGCAGAGACAGCACGAAAGCGACATTTTCGTAGGCAGTCAGAACTGGTATCAGGTTAAAGGTCTGAAAAACAAACCCCAGGCTGCGCCTCCTGAAAAGGGCAAGCTCTTTTTTATCTTTTTTTGAAACCGCCTCGCCGTCGATGAATATCTCACCTGAATCAGCGCTGTCGATACAGCCGATAAGGTTGAGCAGGGTTGTTTTTCCCGATCCCGAAGGCCCCGCGATCGAGAGGAACTCTCCCTGTTCGATCTCGAGGGTCACTCCTCTGAGAGCTTTTACCACTGTATCCCCGATCCGGTAATTCCTATGTACATCCTGAATTTTTATCATGCTTTGCCCCGTTTATACCTGTTTTTGATCTAAAAATTCCGCTACCCGGTCCCTGTCGTACAGTTTCAGTGAACCTTCTGGCACACCCAGGATCCTCTCGATGGTATTTTCGTAGAGTCTTAATTTTTTCCATATCATGTCCCGGTTTTCGGGCTTTTCATCTATCTCGAGGAGAAGTCTTGAAAAAACATCGCCCATGCTCGAGCCTAAATGGAGGATCAGTTCCCCGGCATCCTCGGGGAACGGGGTGTTGAAAACGCCTTCCCGCACTCCCTGCATTATAATATCCGAATACACAGGACCCATCTTTTCTATACTTTTCATGTACATTTTGTGCCTGGTAATTAAATTTTCATCCCTGTACAGAACCTTGATAACCTGCAGCAGGATCTCCCTGTTGTCGATCTTAACCACTCCGATAGTGTGGATCAGGTCCCTTAATTTTTCCACTGCGCCGTTGCCGCTTTCAACTATAGGTTTTACGGTTTCCTCTATTTTTTGAATTATCCTGTCGACCAGATTGTCCAGCAGGTCAAGCTTTGATTTGAAATAGTGGTAGAAAGTCCCCTTGGCAATACCCGCATCCGAAATAATGGCATTTACCGTAGTGTGATCATACCCCTGTCTCTTATACACATCT
>DRHN01000348.1 GCA_011049595.1 Spirochaetota bacterium
GAGTTCAGAAATGTTCTCGCATTATATATCAGGAAAGAATTACTCACATTAAATGATGCTGTGGAAATATTTGAAGCAGCTGAGGAATTATTATTAAATAATGAGTTTGAAATAAATTCAATTCACGTATTAACGCTTGCCCAGGCCAGCGGTTGTACTGCGTATGATTGTGAGTTTGTGAGCTTAGCCCAAGACTTAAATGTTCAGCTTGTTACAATGGACGAAAAAACATCAAAGAAATTTTCAGGCACTGTGTTATCAATACCGGAATTTCTTGAAAATAAATAGCTTTTTTTTACATTATTCATATAAACCGTTTGCTCCTTTATTAACCCGGCTATGTCCGTTTCATCATCGACGAAAATGACAATTCATAATTCCCCACGTGGGCTTGAAAAAAAATGAAATTCGCCCTATGATCATTTATTCCTTCATAAGTTTTTAATACATACTATTGTCTTCAACCTGAGGGCCATGAAATTATTGAGCGGGGTGAGACCATGAGAATTGTAGAGGATGTATATTTGATCGGCGGCGGGCTGTACGGTGTCGGTATTTCAAACGATCTGGATTGTAATGTATTTCTGGTGGACGGTGAAAGCGAGATGGCGCTTGAAGCTCTGCAGCACATGGAGCTGCCCCGCATGATGTAGAATGGGGTCATATTTTTAGTTACCTGGCACCACGGCAACACCCGGGTAAACTCGTTATTATTACAATTCTCAGAACCTGCTCTCCGCGGTGAATAAAATATTGGCTTTTAAAAGATAGCTGTACTTTGACCGCTGTTTTACGATGAAACCCACGATAACATTATGTCAAGAAAATTATACTTTTGCAGGGATTTATATTTTTTTTGAATTGCATAAACTCAAATACATATATATAATGAGAAAAGATTTTTCAGGAGGATAATCACATGAACTTGAAAAAAGAAACATTCGGGACCATGCCGGACGGAGTTAATGTAGAAAAAATAAAAATACAAAATGCAAGCGGCATTAGTACGGAAATAATAAACTACGGATGCATCATTACTTCTCTCCGGATGCCCGGCCGGGACGGGAAAATGGGGAATATTGTCTTAGGGATGGATTCACTCGAGGAATACTTTACCAAATCGCCTTTTTTCGGGGCCATTGTCGGGCGTTTTGCCAATCGAATATCAAGAGGCAAGTTCACTCTGGACGGTAAGGAGTACAGCCTGGCCTGTAACGATTCTTACGGGGCCGGTGAGGATGAGGTAAAGAATCATCTGCACGGCGGGGACAGGGGGTACGATAAGATCGTCTGGCAGGCTGAGGTCTTTGAGGATGATAATTCAGCAGGGGTTAAATTTACATACCTTAGCCCTGACGGAGAGGAGGGATACCCGGGCAATCTGGATATTACTGCTTTATATATTTTAAACGATGACAATGAGCTCATTTTTGATTACCGCGCTAAAACCGATAAGGCGACCCCGGTCAACCTGACAAATCACTCTTACTGGAACCTGGCGGGGGCCGGGTCGGGAAGCATACGTGATCACGAGCTTATGCTGAACTGCCCCGGTTATTTACCGATAGACGCTTCACTTATGCCTACGGGTGAAGTAAAAGACGTCGCAGGGACGGCAATGGATTTTACCAGGGCGAAAAAGATCGGCAAAGACCTTGACAACGTGCCCGGCGGATACGACCACTGTTTCACATCTCCAGGGTGCGCTCTGAAGATCAATCTGATCGCCCGTGTATACGAACCTGAAAGCGGACGGGGGATGGATATATTCACCACAAAACCCGCGGTCCAATTTTACGGAGGCAACTTCCTGGATGGTTTAAAGGGTGCCGGAGGAGCGGTTTTTGACAAGCACGGAGCATTTTGCCTGGAAACCGAGCACTATCCGGACGCGGTAAATCAGCCGTCGTTTCCTTCGTGTATATTACGCCCGGGTGAGATATATCATCACCGGACAGTGCACCGGTTCTTTATCTGTTAATATCAAGACCGGGAATACTCCGCAGAATATTTTCCATGTAGATGATAAAACTTAAAGATGTATGTGTCACGAGAAGTTTTTTTCGGTTCCCTCGGGAGGGATGCCGTTTTTGTCCCAGCCCCGTTTTTTATAGTACAGGTCAAGAAGCCGTTCGAAATGCCCGGGGTCAATAACCTTGCCCGCTGTCGGGCCTGTCCTGATCGGGTCCGCGTAGACTTTATAGGGCATGATGTCGTCGCCGCGGTTCAATCCGAGACGGGTGTTGATCATTCTCGTTAGATCGTAGATGCCCCGGGATTTTTCGAGCAGCTCTTCAAGAGAAGTTTTGTGACCTGTCACGTGACGGTAAAAAACAGGGTAATGCTCTTCGTTTATACCGAGTTCTATCCACGGCAGCCTGCACACACCGAGCATGTCAAAAAGGGGCCTCAGCGTCTGGTGGTATATAACGAGATCGACCCTCTCGTCGTCCGACCAGTCACTGCCCTGCTCTATCTCCCTGGCGATAGTCCACGCGCGGGTGTGATGGGCGCCGATATCACTTGTGGCATAGGCAAGGGCCATCGATACACCGGCCCTGCTGTCGTAAGCACTTTGCTCGAGTCCTTTGACATGGAGAATAACCTCCGACATACGGGGCCACTTTTCAATCATCCGGTACGAGCCCCCGGCAATGATATCCCCGATGCCTACCCGGTTGGCGATCTTCCCGACAAGCTCGAAAATGGCATCCTCGTCCCCCCAGGTGATAGGTTTGTTGTCGAGATCCTCAAGAGAGATTATACCCTTTTCATACCCCTCGATCACGGCCCCCACAAGGCTCCCTGTTGAGATCGTGTCAATGCCCAGCTCATCGCAGAGCTGGTTCGCGTTTAACACAGCGGCGAAATTATCGATGCCTAAGTTCGAGCCAAGCATAGCGCATGATTCGTATTCAGGGCCCTCGGTAACCGTACCGATATATTTCCCCTGTTTTACCAGGCAGATGTTGCCGCAGCACATCGAGCATGCGAAACAGGCGGAATCCCCGATCTTGTAGCCGTCCAGCATGGTTTCGCCGTTGATCTGCTTTATCTTGGAAAAGGTCGCGTCTTTGAAGTTATGGGTCGGAAGAATACCTTTTTCATTTGCGTACTCCATAACATTCATCAAACCTTCGCGCTGCCACAACTTGAAAAATTTATGGTCTTTCATGTAGGTGTAGGCTTTATCAGCCTCGCCCATGAGCCCTCTGATGTCATGAGCGGGCAGGTCCCTGCTCCCCCTCGTTACTATTGCCTTGAGGTTCTTGGATCCCATGACAGCCCCGAGGCCCGCGCGCCCGGCATTACGCGACCAGTCGGCATTGATACACGCAAACCTCACACCGTTCTCACCGGCAACACCGATGGTTGCCACGCTTACCCCGTGTGTGCCCAGATGCTCCTTTATCATTCCCTCCGCCTCGAGATTGGATTTTCCAGCGAGAGCGGGCAAAGGGATGATGCTGGTTTCACCGTCATCTATAAAAAGAATTGATAATTCCCGCGCCCGGCCTTCAATACTGAGGACGTCGGAGCCGGTCTGCCTGAGCTCAACGCCGAAACTCCCTCCCATGGAAGAATCACCGTAAGCACCGGTCGCGGGTGATATCCCGATAAATGAACATTTGCCGGAAGAGGGCAGGTACATGCCTGTAAGCGGACCGGGAGCGATCACAAGCAGGTTTTCAGGACCCAGAGGGTCGATATTGAAATCGTGAGCAACAAGATTGTCCCATACAAGTTTTGCCCCGAACCCCCTCCCTCCGATATACTGTTCGAGAAATTCATCGGAAAGATTTGTGTGTTGACATTTTTCTTCGGTCAGGTTGACATGAAGTCGTTTTTTGAAATATCCTGATTTAATGCTCATGTTTGGTCCTTTTCTCTGTCTACTGATTTCCGGTCCGGGATTATTCCCCATGTCTCAGAGATCAAAATCCCCCCGGACAGGATCTCAGGAGACGAAAGTTTCTATGATTTATCATGAAGCAGTAATTGTGTGCTACATCTCTTCTTTACCGATCTCCGCGTAATGAATTGTCTTTTTCTGTCCCTTTTCCATAAATTCTATTTCTTTCATATGGGTGTAGGACAGCACATTATTGATGCGTTTCGACTCTCCGAGCACCTGTTCGGGAATAAACCGTATCACCCCCTTTGGGCAGGCGTCGACGCATTTCGGATTGCCGCCGCACATGTCGCATTTTATGGGATGTTCCACATCACCGTGCGCGTATATTGCACCAAAAGGGCAGGCATCAACGCATTTCATGCAGGAAATACACGCCTGGGTGTCGAGCTGTACCACGCTGTCGGTTCTTTTAAGCGCGTCGACCGGGCACGCATCCGCGCATATCGGTACCTTGCACTGGCTGCATACAATAGGCAGTCTCATCACCGGATGGGGATATGTAATAACCACCCGTATCGCGCTTTTTTTTGGGTTGTTGACGTTAAAATGCTCGATCGCGCATGCCAGCTCGCACAGTTTGCACCCCGAGCACAACTCCGGTATAACCGCGAGTCTCTTTGACATCTGTTGGCCTCCAGAATTCCGTGAAGTGTGACACAATTTGCTAAATTATTCCGGGATGCCGGAGTAAAATGCTGTGGTTATGTATTTTATTATATTAATAAAAACTTTTTTAAATGAAAAGGTGAATTTAAATTTTGTGTTGACAGCCTGATGAATCATTTATTAGATCTGAAGAAATCATTCCAGAAATCCTTGCCATTTAATGGCGTCCGCGTAGTAAGGCGGCCAGGGGCAAGTGATCCAGTTTGGTGTTTTAGCACTTTCGTCGGCGCCGGGGCATCCGGCAAAAGTATTTACGACCTTTACCCCTATCTTACCTGCAAGCTCCACCGCTTTTTCCAGATCATGTTTATTCTTCCGGCTTTATTCTTTATCAGGGAGAAGCGGGTTTCCTGAAGCGTTTAGAGCGCTTATAAATAATCCCCTTCTTTGACCCTGTTCGGGCAAGAGATACATCTAAGGCCGAATCGGCGCAATATTAACACATTAGCAAAATATAGTAAATAATTATTTAAATTCTTTAGGAAATAGTGCTTGTTTTTTTTGAAAGAAATAAATAATATATCACGTTTTTGTTATATATGCACCGGAAGAGGTATTTAAATCGAGGACGATATTCATAAACTCCTTCAACCTGAAAGGAGGTTTTTTAAAAAAGAACAAATGGGATTTTGCTTTCGAGTCCGAAGCCCCGAAACCCTTTACATGATCGTTACATATGCTTTGTAATGCGTTTACTATTTTTGACTCAATTTTATCTGGCCTCCTTATCGCAAAAACCCTTTCTATACTCATGTGGTAAGGAGCGATAAAATCTATATGCCAGAAAACTTTTTTTCTCTTTCTGGAATGCCTCGACACTCTGCTGTCAAGCCCTCTGAGCGCCGACCCGGCGTACACATAATAGCCCTTTTCAAAAGAAACCGTACCGAGTTTGCCTGCCTGGATGCGTTTTTTGTTTTCGTTTTTCAGCACAAGCAAATAACTGCCTGCAGGTGTGCAGCTGGAAACTGCGCGGTCATATTCTATCTTAATATCTTCCAGGCTTTCAAGATCAACAGTGACCGGGTCGACCATTCGGATCTTGCTCGCGCTGAAATTGAGGGGCTGTGGTTCAAGGAATTTCTTAGTGAAATCGTAATCAGTGTGAAAATTCGGCATAAAGAGTTTTGCTGAACCATTGGGTATGATAAATAACATCCGTGTCTCGTAGCCCTGCGCAGCCAGCCGGTTAAGACTTTCGATGTGACGGAGGGCCCTCGTGGAGGGAGCGTCCGGAAACATGGCGACACCGTTGTGACAAAGTGTACATGTCTTGACTTCAAGCAGCAGCGGCTTCCTTTTATACCGGTGAACGAGAAAATCCAGCCTCACATTTCCAAAACTTTTTTCCCTTTCAACCTTTTCAACATTTTTAAGAAATGGAAAGTATTGTTTTTGAATCAGCCGGTTTACCAGGCGGTTTGCTTCAATGGTGTCGAGGAGCACATAATTGTCCTGATAAAGGGTGGAAACCACCCGGTAGGTGAACTTTTCTGTTTTAAAAGGAGAAACGAAAAATGTTCCTCCGTCAACCAGGAATTCTTCCATTCTCCCTGTGTTGGGGATATAAGCTCTGAAAGCAGTCCCGTCCTTTTTTAGCAGAAGACAAAACCTGTTTTCCCGTTCGACAAAACTTGCAGCCTCCCATTCAGCGTATAGCCTTAAAGTATCCATCATTTTTCCATTACTTTTAATGTTGTAAATTATTATAATGTTTTAAAATGTATTTCGTAAAATAATTTCAAGACAGGTGATTCCGGATGAATAGATAAAAGATAACAAAATACTGGCCTGGCTTTGAACACAAATCACAAATTTCTTGACACTATATGTTTACCCTTGTATGGTTAAACAGAAAAATGTGAAAAATAACACCGGAGGGGGCCCAGACCTCGATACAAGGAGACCTGTAAATGAAAATCTTTATCGATTCAGCTGATGTGGATGCAATTAAGGAGGCAGCCGACACGGGGCTTGTGGACGGTGTGACGACCAACCCTACCTACATAGCAAAATCCGGGAAAAACTTCAAAAAGGTTGTTGAAGAGATCTGTAAAATAGTCCCCGGGCCTGTCAGCGCGGAAGCAATGGCTGAAACTGCCGACGGGATGATAAAAGAAGCCGTCGAAATCGCATCGATCGCTCCGAATGTAGTCGTGAAGATACCGATGAATATTGAAGGTTTGAAAGCAGTGCCTGTTTTGGAAAAGCAGAAGAACGTAAAAACCAACGTTACCATGATTTTTTCCTCAACACAGGCCTTTCTGGCAATGAAAGCGGGCGCGAGCCTTGTGAGCATTGTCCTGAGCCGGCTCGACGCCATTGCCAATGAAAGCATTGTACTCGTTGAGGACGCGGTGACCATAAAGCAAAACTACGGGTATCGATCCGAGGTCCTTGCCGCAAGCATGAAGACCCAGAACCATGTCCTTGAATGTCTCAGGGCGGGTGTTGACATAGTTACGATACCTACCCAGCTCTTTTTCCAGATGTACAGGCATACTTTGACGGATACGGGTCTCGAGGCGTTCCGCAAAGACTGGGAGAAAGTGTCGGGCGGGGGCAAACCTCAGTCTTAACTGATTTTGGGATAAAACCAAATGGGAAATAATGTCTTGTCTTTTGGAGAGATCCTCTGGGACATACTGCCTGCCGGGACCATTCTCGGGGGCGCCCCTTTCAATTTTGCCTGCCGTGTAGATTCTCTTGGAGACCGGTCGCTGTTTGTGAGCAGGCTGGGTACCGACGATGCCGGGGGAAAAGCATTTGCTGCTGCTAAAGAAATGGGCATCGATACATCTCTCATTCAATGGGATGACGATCACCCGACCGGTACGGTCAAGGTCTCTTTCGACGGGCAGGGGAAGCCGGATTATGTAATAGTGCCCGGTGTTGCCTATGATTTTATCGAGCCTGCTAAAAAACTTGTAAACGCTGCCGGGGAAACGGACCTTTTCTGTTTCGGCACTCTTGCCCAGCGCTCGAAGACAACCCGTGAAACACTGTACCGACTTCTTGAGATAGCTTCAAGGGCGACAAAGCTGCTGGATATAAATCTCCGAAAAGATTGTTATTCAATAGAAACAATTGAATCCTCTATTCGGGCGGCCGACATCCTTAAACTGAATGATGAAGAAGCGTTGGAAATCGATGAAATGCTGGGCATAGGTTCCAACGGATTGCCGGACTTTTGTAATAAAATGCTTGAAACATGGCGTATTGGGATATGTCTGGTCACCCTGGGGGAAAAAGGCGTGTTCGCTGTTTCAATTGAAGAGGGCCCGGTTTATGTGCCCGGCTGCAGGGTCGCGGTTGAAGACACAATAGGTTCAGGCGACGCATTTACGGCAGGTTTTGTGCATAGCTTTCTTAAAGGAGAGACGCTTGGTGCAGCGTGTGAGTTCGGCAACATGCTCGGCTCGATCGTGGCGACCCAGAAGGGTGCATCACGCCCGATAGAACCAGACCGTATAGCTGGTTTTAAAATTCAGGAGCGTATTATAGAGCACGATCTGGAAAAATTCCGGATCAGATGAAAACAAAAATAATATACAGGAAAAAAAATTGATAAATAAACGGGAGCAGGTGATAAAGGCTGTTAAGATGCAGGGCCCGGATTACGTACCATTGTTGTTCATCAACAAATGTTGTTCATCAACAAAGACAGGGATCAATCCGACATCATCATGATAGATGTGGTCGAGCATTTTGGTGGTGCAAAAGAAAACCTGGATGTATATTTCCACTGCTGCGGGTGCATCTATGATCTCATCCCTGATTTTATTGATATCGGTGTAAACCTTATCGGGGACACAGAGAGGGTTTTGCCATGAGTGCACGTGTCGATATGAACTGGAAGTACCGGGGGCTTCAGGTATTGCGGATGGAAAATGAATTTCTGCGTTTCGATGTGCTTCCGGAGCTTGGAGCAAAAGTATTCAATTTTATTTACAAGCCTCTCGACCGTAATCTGCTGTGGCACAACCCCTATATACATCCGTCGCGTCAATCATTCGGCACATGTTTTGATGATGTGTGGTCCGGTGGCTGGGATGAGTTGATACCGAACGATCTTCCCTTTCAGTTGCCGTCCGGGGAGATACTCGCCGACCATGGGGAGGTCTGGTCGCAGGAAAGCGGTGCATTACTGAGACCTGGGGCACTGAAAATTTTAAAGACCGGACTGAATTCCGATGGCCGAATATCGAGCTCCCCGATGGTGAGAAACTGGACATCAGCAGCGTCCCCCCTGCTGAAAAAGGAATAGCGGATTTTCATTACCTTCCGTACGTTGAGGGAGGCTGGTATGCTGTTACCGATAAAGCGAGCAGATCCGGCTGGGGTCTTGTATTCGATACCGCGGTTTTTCCGCATATCTGGCTCTTCCGCTCGGTCGGCGGATGGCGGGGTCTTTACACTTTGATCCTCGAAGCATCTACCGGGTGTCCGAATGACCTTTCAGAAGCAGTTAAGTTTAGTGGCGATAATCGAGAATCAAATACTCTATGAACCTCTTCCATCTCAGCAGGTACCCTCAATACCTGTAAATCAAAAGCCGGAATGATGACCGATGAAAAAGGAAGTATTATAAAACCGCATATTACAAAAAACCACATCAGATGCCTGAACTCGGCTGAGAGTTTCTTCATTCTGAGGACCGTAAAATATCTAATTTCGGGAAAACCCTGGAAAAAGTCAGCCATGCGTTTGAATATCCAGTAGAAATAGATCCAGATGCCGGTTCCTACAGGATCTATAACAGCCA
>DRHN01000349.1 GCA_011049595.1 Spirochaetota bacterium
CGGTTCCGGACCGCGCTTCAGTATCATTACCTTGATTCAGCTGCCGATTATCACAGGGCTGTGATAGGTGATGAAAGATTAACAGACAAAAAATATGCCGCATGGTGGGACCTGCTGGATGAATTAAGGGAAAAAGGACTGTTCAATTCAGATGCCGCGGATCTTAGTTTAGCTGAAGGCCAGGATCTGTTCTTCAAAGGTGGCGCGGGCATATTTTTTGACTCTTATTCAAACATATCCGCTGCCGTGCGGGAGATGGGGGAGGATGTTGTTGATATAATGATTGCGCCGGTGCCGGGGAGCGGGGCTCTTAAAGGAGGTCTTCCTGTGTCCTCGGTCAGTTTAGGCATTCCGGCCCAGGCCCCGAACCCGCAGGAAGCAGGACAGTTCCTTGAATTATTGCTTTCAGGAGAACGGCAGAATGCCCTGTATGTGGCTACCGGGGTGTTTCCGGCTACGGATAATGTAAAAAATAGTGTATTGGCCAAGCGAAAAATCGATAAAAAAGTCTATGAAATGATCGGTGATAGAGCTGCCATGACAAGCACGAGGAACCACCCTTCGGAATTCGAAGAGATCATATACGGGATTACGGAGGAGTTTTTTACCCGGGGGCTGAACGCCGGGCAGGCAGCACAAATGTATGAGGAAGCGGCGCAGCGGTGGAGGGAAGGTTATCCCCAGGGAGTTGAAAATTTTAGGGTTTGGGCTGAAAAGCCTCTGCCTTTTTGAAGACAAAAAAATCCGTTCTTAATTTTTTATGACCAGAGGGCATGTCTCCAGATTTATAATTTCCTCTCCCTGGATAAAATTATACACACGAAAAGCACCTTTTGTATGGATCACTTTTTCGATAGAGAAAGGTTTGTAGTCGTCGTGCTCTATGGTGATTTTTATTTTTGACTGCTTGGCGTCGGAAGGGTTTTTCACGGCTTTCGGCCAGAAACTATATATCCCATTGGTAGCTGTATTTGTGTAGTATGGATTCAGCCAGCCTATTTCTGCCGGGGCAGCCTTAACTCCATCTATATACTGTGTAACACGGGCATTGAACACCGGCTTGCCGGAAGATTGTTCTATCACCCTGCCTATGAACTGAGGAAAATTATGGAGAAAAATTTTGCTCTGTATGTCCTGAAGAGTGGCCATCAGTCCATTATCCTCGTGATTTTCGTGATTGTATCTTCTTCTACTCTTTACCAGCTCCATGCCCTTGCTTACCAGCATCATCATCTGGACAAGGTCCAGCAGGCTGTTTTCATCGTCATCTTCGGCAAGCTGCTGCGAGGCAAGTCTTGTGAAACCACGTTCGCTCATTATATATTTAGCGGGTATTCGGTTCAAAACATAAGCTGCCACATCTGTTATTAACGTTTCGTCAGCCTCAATCTCCGGGTTGTCTTCAAGCATGATATCGATCACATGCAGAACTATATCTTCCTGGTAGTTTTTAAGTTTCATTCGGGTATTCCTTTATACTTTTTGTTATATAACAAAATATATCACGTTTTAAATAAATTTCAACCTACTCAAATAATAATTTTTTTAAATTCGAATTTCAATTTTTTTTTTTGTGTTTAACCGGATGATCATCCGACATCTTTTAAGATCAATTTTCGAAAGAAAAGAACGATTTTATACGGTGTGCCCAGGACAGTTTTATCGATTTCTTCATCGGGCAGCGGTGTTGATTCTTCAATACGGTTTTTTGCGCCTATTTTTTTTAAAGTCTGCACGAGGATATTCAGGCTGTGCTTTTTTTCTTTTGTAATATCGACAAACTCCATGGCGTATTGTTTCGCACCGTGAGGCTCGGGTTTTCGCTTTATCCGGCTGTCAATCTCTATTTCGAGATTCATGCATCTTATGTTCATTTGATAAATCTGCTTTTCAGAAATAGTCTGCTTCTCAGAAATATCCTGTTCGGTAGTAATTAAACACCCGTTTTTTGAGATATCCAGCATCCGGCAATTGATTGTTCTATTACCGCCAGAAAGTACAGCATCATGCGCCAGTGTGTACCTTGAAGCAGTCGGGCGAAGCTCCGGCCGCCCGGTTTCGCCGGTTTCCGCTGCCGCCCGGTCACGAGATGAATCTCTAAGACCGCCTTTTTCCAGATCCTTGATAATGGTGTTTATTCCTGTCTTTTCTTTTTTCGTCAGCCTGACGAACATGATACCGAGTCCGTTATAACCCTCCTTTTCGGTGGATTTCCGCATTACTTTGCCGCTGACTTTAACAGAACGTTTCAGGCATTTTAGATCAAAGGTATACACCTGTCCAAGGCTTAAACTGGTGTCAAAAGCCATAAAAAACCCGCTTATTGATAAATCAAGAATATCCCCTGACAGGATTTGATCATCCAGCATAATATCGGCGTGGATATCGATCTTAAATCGTGGTTTTGTTTCCCACCACCGAAGGCGCGGGTTAAAATATGGAGCGATCACGTGCTTTCTGAAAAAGATCCCGGCGACGACCGCAAGGACAACGTTAAAGATTATCAGCACCGAAAGGCTGTATCTGGGATTGAGGAAATAAACGAAAATATTATATCCTATAAGGATCAATACACAGCCTAAAAAAAGATACCATCCCCATTTTTTAACTGAGTAAAGTGCTACAGCACTTATCGGATATATGAGCAGAATAATAATATCAGTAATGAAAAGCCTGGTGAATATATTATAGGGACCCAGAAGCGGTATTCTGTTCATGACAGAACCCTGAATGATAATTGCGGCGGGAGACAAAAAATAGAAGATAGCAATAAGTGTGATTATAAGAGGACGTCTCGGCATGGTTCCTCCTTGTCATGATCTTCATTAAGACAGAGCTTACAAATATGGCTTGCTGTCAATCATCTTAATAGAAATTTACATTTATTTCACGGATTTGCAAGATTTTTATTCTATTTTTATAATTAATTGAATATCGTTTTTGAATTGATATCAGAATTGTGCTATAATTATATAGTAGAAACCTTTCTAACCGCCGGAAGTTTATCAAAAAAAAATAAAGGCAGGGATTTTTTGAGTAAAACTATAAAAACCGTTCTATCAGCCTTTGGGGTCTTGATGATTTGGGGCCTTTATCTGGTTATATCAGGCTGTTCAATGCTTTTACTTGATGATGAGTTTCCAGATTTTGCGTTTGAAAAGACAGATAAAGAGCTGTTGGTTGTTGAGGACGCTTTATATCCTTCACTGGAAAGTTCGATCGATCAGTATATAGCCGATCTGAATGAAGAAGGGAGCACAGTCTATCTGTATATCTGGGAAGAAGGCACTGCCTTTGATCTGAAAGCTGTGATCGAGACATACTATACAGAAAACGGGATCGGCGGCGTGCTGTTTGTGGGAAATCTTCCAACGGTCTGGTACGAGCAGAATGGCTTTGAGGGGCACGAGGAGTTTCCCATCGATCTGTTTTTTATGGATCTGGATTCCACATGGCAGGACAATGATAAAGATGGAATTTTTGATTACCATTCTGCGCTGGAGCTGGAAATATTTATTTCGAGAATTAACGGGACCACACTCGAATTGATGAGGTATTTTGACAAGGTGCATAAGTTCCGGACCGGCCAGATGGATATAGACCCGAGCGCTTACGTTTTCAAGGACAACTCCTGGGAAGATTTCAAGCCTGGTTCTGACTTCGGTCTCAGTCGTATATACAACTCTATCCTGATAAACGAAAAAAAGGGAGATACCGAAAAGGCAAATTATATTTCTAAACTCACAACTTCAGGGGCCGAGTATGTGTATCAGTGGATACATTCTTTTCCGCCCCTTCTTGTCGTGGAGGGCTCAAGTTCCTGGGAATATATCCATACTTCAGATATTATCTCCGGGAACATGAAGGGTTTATTTTACAACCTTTTTAACTGCAGCGCTGTACGTTTTACCGAGGATAACCTCGGGATGACATATTTAATGAAAACAGATTATGGTATCGCGGCAACAGGTTCGACAAAAACAGGCGGGAATTATTATCCAAATGCCTTTCACTATGTGCTGTCGGAAAAGGGGACATGGGGTGACGCTTTCAAAGGCTGGTATAATTATTACGGTGTAAAAGATGACAAATGGTTTTTAGGTATGATTATTCTCGGTGACCCGATGCTTGTCCTAACAAAGGAAGCGCAGAAGGGTCTGAAGAGCCTTTCTGTTGGTATTGTTCCCCCAAGCCCTGATGAGATTGAAGAATTGAACAAGGAAATACTGGATTTCGGGTATGATTATTCGGGGGGGTCGTTTGCTGAATATAAAAACCAGAACCCGCAGTTTTTCGGCGATTGATCGAGGCGATCGTCATGATCGTTACGAATGCGGTGATCGTGAAGACCCTGATGGGGGATATTAAATTTCCAGCTCAAGGCCCTCATAGGAAGGAATAACTTCAAGATCGGAACCCGGATAGATAGCTTTCTTGTAGGAGAGCCCTATCTCCGTGATTTCATTGATTTTTTGATCTGAATATGTCGGGTCATAATGAAATAAAACGATTTTTTTTATCCCGCTGTGGTTGGCAATGTCTATGCCGATCTGAATTGAACTGTGCCCCCAGTCGATTTTTGTGAATGATTCCGCTAAGGTGTATTGAGAGTCAAAAGTTAATACATCGGCCCCTTTAAAGAATTCTATTATTTCCGGCATTGTATCATAGTTTTTTTCATTGAATTCCAGATCGGAGCTGTAAAGAAAACTTTTTCCGTCAATTTCTATTTTATACCCATAGGCACTGCCGGGGTGGTCCAGTTTGATTGTCTTTATAGTGAACTTTCCGAAATCTTTACTCTCGTTGCTTTTTAATAGGAAAAACTGTTTTTCCGCCTGCATGTAGTCCATGCCGATGGGAAAATATCGAGAGTCCTGCTGCCCTTTTAAACGCTCTTTCAGGTCCGGAAAGCAGGAATAGAACTCAAATTGATTTCCGGGAATGAATAAAGGGGTAAAAAACGGAAGGCCCTGAATATGGTCCCAGTGGGTGTGTGAGAATAGAAAAATTGCTTTACCCTTTCCCTGCCCGAACTCCTGCTGCATCAGATCTATTCCGAGGTTGCGGATCCCCGAGCCGGCATCGATAATAATAGTGTGTCCTGCTGTTTTCACGAGAACACACGGTGTATTGCCGCCGTAAGTCGATTTTAAATGAATGGGGACCGCATTGAAAATTTCTCTCAATTTCTGTCCCCTGAACTTATCATTTTTTATAATTTCAGCAATGATCCGTTTGCACTTCTGTTCGATTTCGACCGGTTTAAGAGGTGTTGGGATCGATCCCCTTACGCCATAATACCTGACATGTATTTTTGGGTCCTCCGAAATTGTGTCGGAACTGTTGTTTATTTCTTCGCCCATAATTTTAATTTTCCCTGATTTAATTTAAAAACGATAATGTAATTTTAAAAAAATGTCAAGATTCATCCTTTGTATTTTAAGAGAGCGTGTTTTATCAAAAAAAAGAAAAATACTGCTTAAGTTAATATTCGGTTTATTTGGCATTTTTAATAACGTTTTTAAAATATGATTTTTATAATCGGTGTGAGGCCCAAACAGCAGGATCGACCGGTTAACGGACAGGCCTGCGGTCAAGCCGGGGGGCGTCATGAAAATCGCGCAATGATAAGCAAGCCCGGCAATGCCGGGCTTGCTTATCATTGCGCCTTTTGTATTAAAATAACCTGCAGGCAGTTAAAATTGAAGTCTGAATCCAGCATCCAGGGTGTAGTTTTCGTTTGTGAGGTTATACCCGCCCTTTTTAAGTAAAAGTGAACACGGCAAGCTTGAGTTCCATTCCTTCACCATTCTTTTACGGCAAAGAGCATGCCAGGTTTTAAATTAATTAAATAATTTAACTTGTTATATTATTCACATTACAGTAGATTTTAAGAGAGTTGGAAAAATCGGACGATCTATTGTAGTAAAATATATACAGGATTGTGCGTTTTGCCTCAATCCGGATACACCGGTTTCACTGTTTTTTTATGCTAAAAACATTTTAATTTGTAAAAAATTATCGTACAAATCAATAATGCGGCTTGCCCGCTTCAGGTCATTTCGTATGAGTATTATAGAGATAATAGGTTTAGCTCTGGGGCTGTCAATGGATGCTTTTGCAGTGTCCGTTGCTAACGGGTTTATCATTAAAGAGCTGAAGTTCAGATCGGCCTTTCGCATTGCTTTCTTTTTAGGAATTTTTCAGGCAGCCATGCCGGTTATAGGGTGGGCCGCAGGGCTGTCGTTTGTTTCCTATATTCAGAGTATTGACCACTGGGTCGCTTTTGCGCTGCTTGGGTTTATCGGATCCAGGATGATCGTCGACTCAAGATCCTTAAAAAAAGAAAGTGAGTGTAAAAATTGTCTCCACCTGCCGACGCTGCTTCTTCTATCTCTGGCAACGAGCTTGGATGCTCTTGTGATCGGGATCAGTTTTGCGTTTCTGAGAGTCTTAATATTTATGCCTGTGGCGCTTATCGGCGGAATAACATTTATTGTCTGTCTCTCGGGAGTTTATCTTGGCAAGAAAGTCGGGCATATTTTCGAGAGCAGGATAGAGATGATCGGCGGGGTCGTCCTTATCGGTATAGGCGCGAAGCTGCTCGTTGAGCATCTTGTCAGGGGTTATTGAGGCAGTTTATGAGAAACTAAATTTACTGATCGATGTTTTACGCGCTCTGGAATTTCGAAGAACAGATCTCACGCGTGATTTTAGATATTTTGGCCCGGTCATTTTTAACAACAGGATCATCACGCAGTTCATTTTCAAGGTTATCGATCAGGCCGTCTATAAAGCTTTTTCCCCGGACAAGATCGTAAATGACCCATCTTCCGTCTTTCGCGTCTTCTACCATTCCGGCGTTTTTCATAAGCTTGAGATGTGCCGATATTGTCGAAAGCGCGATGTTCAGCACTTCGTGGATCTCACAGACACAGAGCGGCCGAATCTTGAGCATCAGTATTATTCTCACTCTGTTCTCATCACTCAATACCTTAAAAGGGCTCAAGATATCTTTCATTTGTGCGTTTCCCATTTAGTTATAAACATATTCTTTAAAATTGACAAGTTCAATATATTTCTATATTATTAGAAATATAGAAATATATCCTGTTTACAAAAATATTACGGCAGGGGGAGCACGGATGAAAAAAGAGAAAGGGTTAAATTTTTTTGAAAAATATCTTACTGTTTGGGTACTGGCCTGTATCGGATTGGGTATACTTCTGGGGAAAATGGCGCCGGGGATTGCTCTGAGGCTCGATGCGATGTCGGTATACCAGGTATCCATACCGATTGCTATATGCTTGTTTTTTATGATGTACCCTATAATGGTAAAGATAGATTTCGGAAAGGTCATCACAGCTGCAAAAACCCCAAAACCTGTCGCTATGACGTTAATAATCAACTGGGCCATAAAACCTTTTACAATGTATCTGATATCCACCCTTTTCCTGGGGTATTTTTTTAAGGGTTTTCTGCCCGGCACAGAGATCATAAAGACAGGCCAGGAAGTAGAGCTGTGGCGGAGTTATATATCGGGCGCCATACTGCTCGGCATCGCGCCCTGCACCGCTATGGTGCTTATGTGGAGCTACCTGGCAAAGGGAAACGATGGACTTACTCTTATTATGGTGGCTATTAATTCACTGACCATGCTTTTTCTTTACGCGCCCCTCGGCGGTTTTTTACTGGGATTTAACGCGATGCCGATCCCGTGGAAGACCATACTGTTTTCTGTAACCATTTATGTAGGCCTGCCCCTGGCAACCGGATATTTAAGCAGAAAATTGATACTCAAGCGAAAAGGGCTGGAGTGGTTCAATGAAAAGTTTCTTCATGTACTTACACCGGTAAGTATTGCTGCTCTTCTCGTCACTCTTGTTTTAATGTTTTCATTTAAAGGAGAAATAATAATCAACAACCCGCTCACAATTGTCTGGATAGCGGTCCCTCTTTTTATACAGACGGTATTTATATTTGTGCTGGGTTATTTCCTGTTTTCCAGGGTATTGAAGCTGTCCTATCACGACGCGGCGCCCGCTTCAATGATAGGGGCTTCAAACCACTTCGAAGTTGCGATCGCAACATCCGCCACGCTTTTCGGGCTGTCTTCAGGGGCTGCCCTCGCGACAGTTGTAGGCGTCCTTATTGAAGTCCCGGTAATGCTGATGCTTGTCGCGATATGCAAGAGAAGCTGTCATATGTTCAGGGGATGCGAGCTTGAGCTCCCTCAGTGTAAAAAGTCAAAATACTTGAGAGAACAGGAAGCGGCCGCCGGCTGAGAGTTGGACATGCTTGTACGGAAGCGACGCCCTCATTAGTTAAGTAGTTGGCGCTCCGGTTATGCCGGGGATTCCGATCATGCGTGCGAGCCGGGCAGCTGCAGCGCCCAGCAAGTACTTTTCAGTCGCGCCGATATCAATACTGCCGCCCGCCATGTCGAATGTGACCCGGTATAAATTGTGAGTTTTACTTTTGATGAAATATCAACCTGGTATAAACAGGATTTAAACGATCTGTCTGCTACCCGCTTGCCTCGACTTCGCTGGCTATGGCCCGTAAATTTTTCAACCCTTCAACCGCCAATTCTTCCCCTGATTCGGCAAATTTTCGCCATATCGCGCAGAGCATGTTCAGGGTCTCGAAACTTGGGTCAAAAGATTCAATTACCAGGGGCCCCGTGTACCCGATATCTCTAATCGCGGTGAAAAACTCTTTCCACGGCACAAGCCCCTTACCCGGTATTCCCCTGTTGTTTTCACACACATGAACATATCCAAGGTATTTCTTTCCGCAGGTTTCAACCGCTTCGGAGAAACTGTCCTCCTCCCGGATCATATGGAAACTGTCAAGATGCACTTTCATGTTCCCTGTTCCTACATCCTTGCAATATTGGACACCATCCGCGGCAATGTTTAAAAAGTGGGTCTCAAAACGATTGACGCATTCAACGGCTATTGTCAGATCAGACCTTTCCTCCGCGTACCTGGCCGCGTCCCGCATTGCCTCCACCGACCAATCCCATTCCTGCTCTGTTCTCGGTTTACCTGTCAGATATCCCCATGCCGCGTAAGGAATGCCCCCCAATATTTTTGAGCCGAGCTCTATGTTTATGTCAACTACCTTTTTGAGAAGCTTCGCCCCTCTTTCACGGGTTTTGGGGTCCGGTGATATGGTGTTCCCATCCTTGGGAAGACCGTAGGATGTTACTGCTTCTATTCCCACTTCAGAGACTTTTTTCTTAACCTGATCAACGGGAAATGTTTCAGGATCAGAAATGTTGATGTCTACAGTGTCAAATCCTGCTTCCTTTGCCTTGGAAATAATCCAAAGGTCCTTTTCTGAAAAGCTCTCAGACCAGATTAATGAATCGACTCCGAAATTGAACATATTGCACCCCTGAGAATACTGTTTATTTAAAAATATGTTTTTAATATATCAAATATCCTGATTTTTATCCATAAAAAAATAGGATTTATTTTTTGACATTTATATTAAAGTATGATAAAAATAAGAGGAAATTTAATTATCTTTCTGGCAGGGGTTAAGACATATGATTATTGATTCTCACACGCACCTTTGGCCCAGGGACGATACCAGCGAGGATCTAAAAGTCTATTTCAAAAAAAGAAATATTTTTGATAAAATTTCGGGAATACTTACCGCAGAGGGGATACTGGAAAAAATGGATGTCAATGGTATTGAGCAAAGTATTGTTGCATCTATCGCTTTACACCTTGACATGAATAACGATGACCTGATGAAACACAACACCTACGTTAGCAGCGAAGTAAAAAAGTCAAAGGGAAAATTGATCGGGTTTTGCACAGTGGACCCTTTTGACGGGGATCGTTCAAAAAACACGCTGAAACACTGTATTGAAGAGCTGGGATTTCAGGGGCTTAAACTTCACCCGTGCTTCCAGCAGTTTTACCCGAACGATCAACGATTGTATCCGCTTTACAATGAAATGCAGAACTATGGGAAGCCGATCCTCTTTCACACCGGAGGCATAGGTATTGTCCCGTATAAAGATGCTTATGGTTCCCCTCAATATCTGGATGATGTGGGCTGTGATTTCCCCGACCTGACAATAATTTTGGGGCATGGCGGACGAATGCTTTACGATCAGACGGCGATACTGCTGCGAAAACACAAAAACATGTACGCGGATATAAGCACGAATTTCGGCAGGTCTGATAAATATAATTTTCAGCCGCTGGAGTGGCTGCTGTACAAAGTAAAAGTGTGGGCAGGGAGCCTGGACAGGGTCCTGTTCGGCTCTGACTATCCATTTTATTTTCAGGAGGAAACTCTTGATATTTTAGACCGGGCGAAAAGATCGCTCAACAAAAAAAATAAAATTTTTATTACCTTGGAGGATATAGATAAAATCACCTATACTAACGCTAAAAGATTGTTCAGCAAATTAGGTTTATGAGAAATATTAAAAAAGAACCTGAATAAAGGAGGATATTATGGCTGAAAGGTATACGGCAAAGGAAGTTGCAGAGAGGCTGCGAAAGGAGCTGAAAGCAGGGCGGGCGCTGTTTATGCCGAATTGCGGAATGGGGCTTTCCGCTAAACTGCAGGAACGGGGAGGGTCTGATCTTATCTGTATCTCTCCCACAAGCTGGTGGCGTCTCAAAGGGCAGGGGTCGCTGGCCGCTTTTTTACCTTACTTTGACTGTAATGAGGCAGTATTTGAAGTTGCCAGAGAGGTCGTCCCTGTTGTAAAAGAAACTCCTCTTATTTCACTTTCGGGGCCCCACAATCCGCTTTTTGAGCACCGCGTGCATCTAAAAAAACTGTGGGATATGAATATCTCAGGTATAACCCCGATGATAAGCAAGCTGTATGGTGATAATTTTGGAGAGCAGATCGAGCATATCGGAATGGGATGGAGGAATGAAGTCGAGTTCGTGAAAGTTGCCCATGAGATGAACATGTTCACTTTTGCATACGCTTTCAGTCCCGAAGAGGCAACCATATTGGCCGAAGCAGGTGCGGATGTTGTAGCCTCCCATTGCGGATCTACAAAAGGAGGGTTGACAGGGGCAAAAACCGGCTTCACACTGGAAGACGCCGCTGAATTGAGCCAGAGGATCTTTGACGCGGCGAAAAAGGTGAAAAAGGACGTGATCCTTTTCGCCCACGGCGGTCCAATAGAGGGACCGGAGGAGGTTGAATATATCTTCAAGAATACCGATGCACATGGTTTTACAGGAGGTTCTGCTGCTGAGAGAATGCCGATAGAAAAGGCAATTCTGGGAATAACAGAAGCTTATAAAAATGTTCCTCTTAAATAAAAGAAATACAGGTTTGCCTGCACCTCGTGTAACAAAATAAATCAGTATGGGGTAATAAAATGTCTGTAAAGAAAAACAATAAACCGAAGATAATCTGCACAGGTATACTGAATACAAAAGGGGATGAGATAAAATATTTGGCGGAGCAGGTCTCACATTATGGAGGTGAAGTAACAATCATGGACCTGAGCCTGGGCGGGGAAGTAGAATGGGCTGATATAACCCTGAGCGAGGTACTCTCAGCTAACGGCACTAAGAAAGAAAAAGTGTTTAAAGCATCCCGTTCCGATGCAATCGAAATGGTCGGGAAGGCGGGAGCCGTAAAGATCGTTGAGCTTTATAATAAAGGCGAGGTAGACGGCATTATCTCCTGGGCCGGATCTGTGGGAACTTCGGTCGTCACCACTGCCATGCGTGCTTTGCCGATCGGTGTTCCGAAATTTATGCTTTGCACCCTTGCGTCCGGGGACGTACACTCCTGGCTGGGCAACAAAGATATATACATAGTGAATCCGATTTCTGAAAAAGGGATAAACCGCGTAACGAGGAAAATCATTGCCAATGCAGCCGCAGGCATTGTGAGCATGGCGGGTGTAGGTGAAGTAAAGGGTGAAAAAGTACGCCCTCTTGTCGCTCTTACTCTTTACGGAACAACCACTCCGGCAGCTTCCAAATGTGCCAGACACATGGAGGATAAAAACTGGGATACAATGTTTATACATCAGGTCGGGACAGGGGCCACAATGGAGGATTTGATCAGGTCGGGTCATATCAACGCCGTTTATGAGATCACACCCGGTGAACTGAGCAATACTATGTTCAACAGTATATATGGAATAAGTAAAACCTGGGAGGGTGAAAGGCTCACAGCGGCCGGTGATATGGGGATCCCGCAGATTGTGTGCCCGGGAGGTCTTGCTCAATGTGCCTTTGGGCCCCTGGAAACAATGCCGCAGTCTTATTTAGATGATTTTAAGAACGGATTGCGGGTTTCGTACCGCAACTCAAAAAAACCTTATGTCCACAACCCTGCTGTTACTCTTCTTCCGCCGACCCTGGAGGAAACAAAAACGCTGGCCATGGAAGTAATTAACAAGCTGAACAGGACAAAGGGCCCGACATCTCTTATGGTTCCGATGAAAGGGTGGTCAGCTTACGACCAGTCGGCCGAGCTTGCCACTATTGAACGCGGATGGGCAAAAGAAAATGGAGATGGCCCGGTCTGGCTGCCTGACCCGGAAATCCCTAAATGGTCAAAGCGTGCGGTGCTCATGTGGTCTGTGTTTAGCGAGCATATAGACAAAAACAATTCCAATCTCGACTTGATAAAATGTGACATGCACCTGCTTGATGATGATTTTGCAGATCTGCTCAACACTTGCATGGATGATATGCTGGACGGTAAATGGCGAATAGGAATGTACAGGGACCGGGAAGATGTTGTTGAGTAACAGGGGGCAATAGGTTTGAGGTTGGTGTTTTAAAAATTATTTGGAGGCTGTTAAATGGCTGAGATTTTGCTGAAGGGAATTGTAAAACGATTTAATGAGCTTGTGGCAGTTGATCATGTAGATCTTGACATCAGTGATAAAGAATTTCTTGTTTTACTCGGGCCGTCAGGTTGCGGTAAGACAACTACCCTTAGGTGTATATCCGGGCTGGATGTTCCGGAAGAGGGAGAGATATATATTGACGGAGAGGATGTAACCGCAAAAAGAGCTTCCGAAAGAGACATAGCATTCGTTTTTCAGCTTTACGCTTTGTATCCGCACTTCACCGCATATAAAAATATTGCCTTTCCTCTGGTTACACAGAAGCAAAACAAGAAAAAAATAAAAGAGGAAGTCAAAAAGGCAGCGGAGTTGTTGAAGATTGAGCATATATTAAACAAAAAACCAAAGGAACTGTCAGGCGGGGACCAGCAGAGAGTGGCCCTTGGGAGGGCGATAGTAAGAAGACCCAAAGTGTTTTTACTTGATGAACCTATCGGGACCCTTGACGCGAGTTTTAGAGAAGAGATGAGGACCGAGCTTAAAAGACTTCATGTTGATGTGGGTGCAACAACTGTTTATGTGACCCACGATCAGGTTGAGGCAATGTCCATGGGGGACAGGATCGCGATAATGAATTTAGGGGCCCTGCAGCAGGTGGGGACACCTTTTGAAATTTACAGCAAACCCAATAATTTGTTTGTAGCCAATTTTATTGGAAGCCCGGGTATGAACTTTATAAACTGCCGGGCTGTAAGAAAAAACGGGAAGATACTCTTAAGGCTGAATGAGGTCAATGCCGATATTCATATCCCGGAAAAAATTCGGAAAATCATTATTGATAAACGGGAGGAGGATAAGGATCTTGTGCTGGGGGTGAGACCGGAAAATGTAATAATTGGATTTAAACCGGAAGAGGACAGTGTAAAAACAGATATTTTTACTATAGAGAAAATGGGCTCTTACAATATTATAGATGTAAAGCTGGGAAGCGAGATAATCAGGGTCCGGACTTTGCCCACGGTCGTACCCGGGGTCAAGGATAAAGCCTATATAAGTTTTGATATGGACATGATAAGCCTGTTTAACAGGGAAAACAAACAATCTTTAATGCGAAAAACAAACGCCGGGGGAATATGAAATGGCAGAAGTAAAATTATCCTCACTTACAAAAAATTTTGGTGACATAACCGCTGTGGATAATATGGACCTTGAAATAAAGGATAAAGAGTTTTTTGTGCTTTTAGGACCGACCGGGGCCGGGAAATCGACGACCCTGAGGCTGGTGGCAGGGCTGGAAATCCCCGATGAGGGGGAGGTTTTTCTTGAAGGAAACAACGTTAATGAGCTCAGCCCCGCTTCGAGGGACGTGGCATTTGTATTTCAGTACTACACACTTTACCCTAACTATACTGTGCGGAAAAATTTGGAATTTCCGCTAAGATCGGATTTAAGAAAGTTGTCCGAAGAAGAAATTACCAACAAAGTTGCTGAAGTTGCCAGGGTTCTGCATATAGAGCATCTTCTGGACAGAGGGACTGTTAACTTGAGCGGCGGCGAGATGCAAAGAGTGGCAATAGGCAGGGCGATCGTAAGATCGCCAAAAGTATTTTTGATGGACGAACCGTTGTCCAACCTTGACGCGAAATTAAGAGAGGAGATGAGGGCTGAGCTTTCAAGGCTTCACTATGATCTTGGTTCCACATTTTTTTATGTCACTCATGACCAGATCGAAGCAATGACCATGGGTGACAGAGTTGCAGTACTTAATGAAGGTAAAATTCTTCAGATAGGTACTCCAGATGAAATATACAATTCCCCAGGGGATATATTTGTGGCCAAATTTGTGGGGAGCCCGAAAATAAACCTGATGGATGCATCCGTGGATGGCAGGACTCTGATTGCAGGCGAGAAAGCCCTGGTCTTCCATGTTTCCGATAAACACGGCAAGCTGCTTGAAAAATATGGTAAAAGACAAATTATATTAGGAATAAGGCCGGAGGATATAGAAATTTCAAAAGAGAAAAAGGGGCCGAATCCCTTCGGCTGCAGGATTCATTTTAAACAAAGTTTAGGTGTTGAAGATGTTTACAATTTGAAAATCGATAATACAATGTTCAAGGCTACCGCTCCTACAAAAATTATGGCGAAGGTTGGAGAAACTGTTTACGCAAACATAAACATGGAGAGGGCCCACCTGTTTGACCCGGATACAGAAAGGCGGATAGTGTAATTTACGCATCTTCTATTCAAAATGGCTTGTTAATATATAACTGGACACCCCGGTTATAAGTACGGCAAGCCCATAACGGTATAGAAGCAGGATCCAGGGCTGACTGAGGGCGCCGATACCTGCAACAATAATACCAATTGAAACAATAGGTAGAAATCGCGCCTTAAACTTAAATCTCCAGAGTGCAATAATCATTGCACCTAAAATTACTAAAGCGATAATTAAAGCTATCAATCCTAGCACCTCTTTTTAAATTTACAATAATTTTTTTCCAAACCGGGACAAACTGATCGATCATATATTTAACCAGTCCGGAATGTTCACGGGCATTGATTTAAATTCCTGGCTCGCTTTTATTAAAACGGGCTCGACTGCCGTGCGCTCGATACTGGAGCCGCATGTGTAGCCAACTGCCTCAGTTCCAAGGCTGTCTCTTATACACA
>DRHN01000350.1 GCA_011049595.1 Spirochaetota bacterium
GTGTTGTGTGGATATTCTTGGGTCTTGGGAATTATAACAAATCCTATCAATGAAAGTTTTGAAGTATGGTATCCCACTTTCCGTAGGTCCAAGCCGCGATTTCTCCCCCCAGTTCGCCGGTATCCACGCCAGTCGGTCAATCAAATGGATAATGAGGGTGCTGTTACTTTTTATTTCACTGATAGTAATCGCTGTTGGGTTTCGTATCGTTATTGGGCTGGTTCTCAAAGAAGCCCCTCATGTATCCGCTGCGGATGAAGAGACTTTACTTGAACATGCGCTTAAGCTTCATTATGACGCCATTGTGGTGGACGGGCATAACGACATCGCGACATGGATACTTGACTTCGGGTTCGATCTTGGGATGAATGGTGACGAACACGTCGGCCTGAGCTCTGATTTCGACGGGGGAGTGTTTTTTCCGGCAGGCTTGAAGGATGTTGGTGACCTTCCGAATATCACTGTTGAGCATGTACGCCGCGGATACTCTGATGAAGACATCCGCAAAATACCGGGCGGCAACGTGCTTCGTGTGCTTGACGAAGTGGAGCGAGTTGCTGCACAACTCTCAGGAATCTGAAATGGCTCAGGTTCTTGATTTTCGGTGGGATACTGACGATATACGGGTTTTTTCGGATTACACACTTAGCCCATTAAACCAATTTTTAAATTTTGAATTTATTCGTATGTTCTATAGTCTCTTTGGGTGGGATTTACATCAAAGTATAAGTTTTTCGCAACGCCGGGCCTGGGGAATAGTTGCAAGACATTTTGTTAACCTGCGACCCTTTGTGCGGTATCGGTGTGATTTTTTGCACTATTTAGTGCTTATTATTATTAATATATATGTTCCTTTATTTTAATATTTCCTCAATTGCACTTTGATTATATTTAGGATTGTGGTAAAGCTGTTTCATTTTATCTTTTGATATGTCTTCTAAATTGAAGTTAAAATCAGGGTATCGACGAATGTATTTTATATCTCCGCAACCTATTACTTGACAATCGACCGATAAAGAAGGACAGGATTTTCTAAAACAAACATTTCCTAAAAAACCCCTATCCTTAGTTAAAACAAAAACATCAGGACTGACATGATATGTACCTAGTACTTTACGGGATATTTTTGCAAGTCTTGATATACAATCATTGTTTTCTATGAAAACCAGGAAGTCAAAGTCTTTTGCTTCTTGTTAAAGCAGCGTATCCTTAAAATCATACCATAGTATTTGTTTTTCAGGATTGTCTTCTAATATATGGTTTTATCTTAATCTTTATTGAAGTAAGCCCTTTATAATGGTAAAATCCTGAATGAGTGTACAATGCTTTTCCGGCAAATCAAATAGTTGCACTTTGCCGATTTTATTGACCTGGAAAACTGCTCTATGGCAAATTTGCAGGTCGCCGAGGGCCCCTTGTGCCACCTTATTGGCAATACTGCGCTATGAACTATTAAAGCACAAGAAAATGATTGGAAATAGGCGTCGCTAAGGCATGAAAAGCCGCATTTGATGAGCATCGCTTTTATTTACTTTCCAGAAATTCATTGAGCCTCAAAAGGGCATCTTGGGCTTTTTTAAAATCAGCGTTCAGTTTAAGAGTTGTTTCCAGTTCTTTTTTGCTGCCGTAATAATTCCCTGTTTGCGCGAAAAGTGATGCTAAATTAAAATGATACTGAAAATTATCAGGATCATTGGCAACAGCATTTCCAACCGATATAATCGCCTTTCCATAACTGCCTATGCTGCTGTAACACATTCCAAGGAGATTGTGTGCCATGGCGGATCGAGGATTAATCGAAACTGCCTTTTTGTACAAAGACAGAGCTTCAGTTATTTTTTTTGTCTTATATAATTCCTCAGCCTTTATTAACAGCCTGTTAAAATATATCTCCCTGGTGTGTTTCAATAAAAACTCTGCGTTTTTATCATCGGGATAAATTTCAAGGGCTTTTTCAAATTCGAAGATTGCCTCTTCGATAAGAAACTTCTTTTTATAGATATGGCCTCTGACAATGTGTTTTGTTGCGTTATAAACAGTGTCGAACTCCCGTTCCAATTTATCATCCATTTCGATATTGGTAATATATTCAGTTATTTTTTCATGTTCAGGTGAAATTGCCTCAATAATTTCCGCTCCTATATTGTTTACCGATTTTAGAGACATAAACTCCAGTACCGGATGGTCGTCGCTTGTTACCCCGGAATCTTTGACGAACCTTGCAAGCCCCTTTTCACCCATCCAGAACGAATCAAGTACAACAACAGGGTCTGCCATATCAACCGTTTCGAGGTCTTTCAATACTTCTTCTTTATTAAATTTTTCAAGGAAATCCTGGTAATCCAAAGAAAACGGTTTTTTAGACCCGAGCAGGATAACAAAATTATCCGTGTATTTGAACCAGAGTGTGGAGTGGGGAAATACTGTAATAAAAGTTTTAATGATGGTTTTAAAAGCTTTCAGTGACAATCCATGGGTTGGCACCCATTGACTTACTATACCATTTTCGGTTAAAGAACCTTCGCACAGTTTATAAAAATCAAGACCGTAGAAACCCGCGCTGCCTGAGCTAATTCCGGGATGAATTATCCCAACAGATATCAGGTCGTATTTTTTCTTATTGGTGAGTAAGAAGTTCCTTCCGTCATCTATGGTTATGTGAAATAGCGGATTATTAAGGATATCATGGTTGACATCAAGAAAATACTTGTTCGCGTCTACGGCCCCCTCTGATATTTCGACCGCCTCGACCCGTACCCCATGGGTGGTGATGGAATATGAAGTTTCCCCCATTCCGAAACCAACCACCAGCGCATTTTCAGGTTTTTTTTGAATAAGAAGCGGAACATGCGCGATAATCTTATGAGAGGGCATGTCAAACCTCGATGTATCTGCGGCCAGCCCGGAATCAACATAAAGTCTCCGCCCCACGCCTGGAATTTCGACAACCGAAACCGAGGCATACTCGTCTTCTGAATAATATAATAGTTTAACGTCCGGGTCCTCCATGATATAGCTGTACATAACCAGTGGTTTGGTAAAAGAAAAAAACAGAATGAAGACGACTATCAGCGCAGCAAAAGCGGCTGGTATGATTTTGAAAACTATTTTCCTGTAATTTACAAGAAGTAAGATCATTACACCAATCAAAATATTTACGGATATTACCACCTTAAAAGAGCTTGAAATACCAAGCAAGGGTACAAACAAAAACCCTGTCAAAAGGGAGCCCATTATCGAGCCCATAGCATTAAAAGAATAAATTTTTCCAACAGAATGACCTATCTTCTTTGTATTTTCAGAGTACACTCTGACAGCAAGGGGAAAGGCACCTCCCATAAATAATGTAGGTATGATCATAAGCGCGAAAGTTACGGCATAACCGGAAAAAACTGATGAAAAAACATTGTACCCGAGATTCGCGAAAATAACCTGCTTGTACTGATACAATTTCGGGATAAAAATAAAATTGAGAAGCGTAGTCAACCCGATACATACTTCGAATATCCCGAGTAAAAGAAAAGGGTTTTTGATTTTATATAAAGATCTTGAAATAACAAAGCTGCCCAGACCAATACCCAAAAGGAAAACGGACAGCATTGTCCCGAACGCGTAGGTATCTACCCCGAGGAAAAAAACAAGTTCCCTTGTCCATAAAACTTCCAGTGCAAGAGCGCAAAAACCTGATATTGAATAAACAATCAGCGTGATCCTTGCGTTAATAGAAGAGGGCCTGAACCTGTCACCCGAAATGCTGACCGCCCTGTCTTCATCCGTAAGTCTTTTAATGTTTAAAATAAATAAAACTATGAAAGCTATTATTATATTGATAGAAGCGGCAGTATATGAAGTTATTCGTAGACCGAGCTTCTCGATGCCGACAAAAGCAGAGAAAACAACACCGCACACTGCACCTGCTGTATTCAGAGCGTATAAAAATCCGGGAAGATCACGGGTCCTGTTACTTTCACCGAATAAACCTCTGCAAAGAGCAGGCAGGGTCGCCCCCATAAGAGAAGTCGGTATAAGCAATAAGCAGGAAATTATGATGAATCTGATAAAAGTAAATAGAAAACGTAATGAAAATCCGGACGGAAAAAAAATAGTAAAAATATCTACATAAAATGCGTTAACAAGAGTGAACAGGATAGGGAAGAGGAGGGCAAACGCACCGATCCCGAACTCACAGAAACCGAAAAACTTTACAGGATTCTTAAGTCTGTCTGCTAACCTACCGCCGAAATAGCTCCCGATTGACAACCCTGCCATGTATGCTACCAAAATAGTGGATGTGGCATACACAGTGCTGCCGAACACAATGGCCAGCAAACGGGCCCACACGACCTCGTAGATTAATCCGCTGATGCCGGAAAAGAAGAATAAAGCGGCTATTATATAGGATTTCCGGCTATTTCCATACATATCGGGCAAATTACCCTTTTATTCCCGTCAGCGTGATGCCCTGGATAAATGTCTTCTGTACAAAGAAAAAAACGATTATCACCGGCAGGCTTATCTCGATCGCGCTTGCCATAAGCCTGGGCCAGGAAGAATACCTGGCAGCGGCAAAATTGTAAATGCCGAGAGCAAGGGTGTACTTATCCTGCGAATTAATATAAACCAGCGGTTCAAGGAAATCATTCCACACTGCAACAAAACAGAACAGGACCACTGCCGCAAGGGCTGGTTTTACCAGGGGAAGCATTATCCTGAGAAATACCTGAAGCTCATTGCATCCGTCGATCTTGGCAGCATCTTCCAGGTCTTTCGGAAGGGTCATAAAAAATTGACGCATAAGGAATATATAAAATGCGCCTGAAAAACCTAAAAACCCCGGCCAGGTCAACGGTTTAAATGTTCCGACCCAGTGTATCTTTGAATACATAACAAAAAGAGGAATCAATATCACCTGGAACGGTACCATCATCGTTGCCAGCATGATATAGAAAAATATGTCCCTTCCCTTCCACTTTAATCTCGAAAACCCGTACGCGGTGAGGGTGGAACAGAATATGATTCCCGAGGTCCACACGACCGCGATGTATACAGTATTCCATAAATATCGGAAGTACGGGATCATTGTCGCGGCTTCCACATAATTTACCAAGTGCAGCACTTGCGGGAGTATCTTCGGAGGATATATCAATACTTCCTGTGTCGGCTTTAGGGAAGTTATTACCATCCAGAAAAAGGGAAATCCGAAAGCGGCAGCCAGTATTATTAAGACAACGGTCGCTGAAACCCTGTTAATTCCTTCTTTTTTCTTCTTTGTCAATGGCATGTAGATTATTCTCCCCCGTAGAAGACCCACGATTTTGATGTTTTAAAAACAAACAGGGTGATTAAAATTATCGCGACAAACAACATCCATGCCATGGCGCACGCGTACCCCATGTTAAAGAACTTAAACGCCTGTTGATATAGGTAGAGATTGTACATAAGCATCGAGTCCATTGGACGGCCCGTACCTTTTGTTATTATGAAGGGCTGGGTAAAGAATTGAAACGCCTGTATAAGGCCCATTACCAGGTTAAAAAGAACTACATTGGAGATCATCGGCAGCGTGATATGTAAAATTTTTTGAAACCAGTTCGCCCCATCCAGGTCGGCGACCTCAAAAAGGGATTTGGGGATATCCTGCAGACCGGCAAGATAAATGATTATGGCCTGACCCGATGCCCACAGGGCCATAATGATCAAAGCGGGTTTGGACCACCCCGGCACCTGGAACCATCCCGGAGGATGTTTTATACCGATCAATTCGATAATATAATTAACTACTCCAAGCTTCGGATGAAGGATCCATTTCCATAAAATTGCGTGCGCGGCAAACGGAACTATAACGGGTAAAAAAAATATCGTTCTGTAAAATGCCATTCCCTTTACTTTGGCATTCAGCAGCAATGCTATTATAATTCCCATTACGATACCAAGAGGTATTGAAATTCCCGCGTAGTACAGAGTATTTTTTATCGATATGACAAACAGGGGGTCCCTTGTTATTAGATCAACATAATTCCTCAAGCCTATAAACTCGGGAGGTGATATTATATGGTACACCGTGAAGCTGTAGTAGATCGACGCGATAAATGGATATATATAAAAGATAAAAAACCCTAAAAGCCAGGGAGATACAAACGCGAGCCCGATGATCAGTTTTTTCCTTTCACCCTTACCCATAATACTTTTCCTTACTTAACCCTTTATAAAAAATAGGACAGGGCCCGGATAGACCCTATCCTATTTTTTTTACTTTTTTGCAATGAATTAAATTATTTTCCAACTGCCCTGTCAATCTGGACCTGCACTCTCTCTGTAAAGTTATCGAGGGCTTCCTTCGGTGTCATCTGGTGCGACATGGCCGCCTCCACCGCCCTTATAAGCTCCGTGTCAAAGAATTCCCCTGCAGGTGTTGTCGGCATCGATTTTGTGGCATGAATACCCATTTCATCAAACATGGGCATCACCTTGGCTATTTTATTGTCCGCGCCAAACTGTTCGTTGACGAGCTGCTCGAAGCGCGGAAACGATTTTTTTACACTTGGCGAATTGATGGTAAGCGCGCCGAACTCAGCCGTGAAATCATACCATGAATATTTCAGGAACTCCCATGCTTCGTCCGGATGAGGAGCCCCTTTTGGAATCGCCACGCTCCAGCCCATAACGACCCAGTTGGCTTTTTCATCAGATGCACCTGTGAGAGTCGGGAAATTGATCACACCGTAGTCGAGGTCCGGCGCGTAATTTGTAAGAATCTCATAGTTCCACCACCCGTTCGGGTCGAAGGTCGCGTTTCCGAGTATAAAAGGATGGTCCGGGCTCGCGCCTGACCATTCAGCATAGGCACCCTGGAA